>NZ_JBQFRV010000047.1:0-548 GCF_056537565.1 Ruegeria sp. C8 | reverse complement strand
ATGCGCCAACTGTTTGACGTGACCGTTGAACGTGACAGGCTTGGGAATGCAGAACCATTGCCAGCCATCTATCCGAAGCACTTAGCCCCAGTAGTCAGGAAAGACGACGAAGGTAAGCGCGAGCTGGTCTCGCTGAGTTGGGGATTTCGTACGACAAAGAAGTCAAAGAAAACCGGTGCTATTATCCAACCGGGTGCCTGGAATAACGCACGTGATGACAAGGTGCGCTCAAACGGCTTGTGGAAACAGAGCTTTGAGGAGCGGCGTTGCCTCGTTCCGGTTAGTTCGTTCTGTGAGGCCCAAGGAAGAAACCCTGCCACCTACCACTGGTTCGCCCTGAAGGGCGATGAAGACCGCCCGCTACTCGCATTTGCGGGTATGTGGCAAACCTCGCGATACCAGGGCAATGAAGGGCCCGAGGAGGTTGAAACCTACACCGTCATCACCACGACGGCCAATGAACTGGTAAAGCCCATACACCCACGGAGAATGCCCGTCATCCTCAAGCCGGAGGACTATGAGCAATGGATGGATGGCAACGCGGATGA
>NZ_JBQFRV010000046.1:0-670 GCF_056537565.1 Ruegeria sp. C8 | reverse complement strand
AACGCCGGAGCCGCCGCTTTCGATGCGTTCAGGTTGCGCAACTTGTCCGAGCCATAGGGGTCGGTAATCGCAGCCACAAGCGGATCGCGGTTGTAGCGGTACCGATCCTTCTTTTGATGCGAATAGGTGTCATATACATCCCGCCGATCATCCCACTGTTCGTACGTCGCATCGTCTTTGGTGTATCTGTAGCGATCAGGATCGTAGGGCACGGGCTGGATTGTTACTCCATCCTTGTAGCGATGCCGCGGCTGCGGCAGATCCAGGTAGCCGTGGAACTGAGACAAAGTGCCTTTGGTCACTGTCCTGCCTTTGGACGCGTCGAAGAAGGCGGTTTCTGCGTCTTGCAGGGCGTCGCGCGTTTCGTGGCGCAAATCCCTTACATCTGCGCGCAAGTCGTCACGTGCCTCTTCATAGGTTTCGGCGTCGCGCAGTTCGTCCTCAAGCGCGTTCAGGTCGTCTTCGTAATTGGGGTCTGAGGGATCAAGCGCGGCGATGTCGTCGGCAATGTCGTCGCTGCTACGACCGTCATAGCTTTCGTTCAGGTCACGCAACTCGCGCCGTGCGTCATAGAGATCTCCGCGCAGGTCATAGTAGGTTTCCGCAGCGGCCTGATAGGTCGCGATCTTGCCGACATTGCTGTTGGGAGACGCGTTGCGAAACGCCGGAG
>NZ_JBQFRV010000045.1:0-868 GCF_056537565.1 Ruegeria sp. C8 | reverse complement strand
TGCAGGCAAAGTCACCATTCAATCAAAGGTCGGGTTTATGAATTCCGGAAGCGATGCGCGCGCGCTCGTAAATACGTGAAAGAAGTGCTCCTAAAAGGTTGAGCCAGGTCATCGGAATTAATACGACAAGGCCGTGACCCTTTGTGAAACCTGGATTGCGTAGCTTAAAGAACTGCACGTCTGATGGATCAAGCCGTTCATTGAGACGTTTTTCTTGCGGTGTTTCGATAGTGACCCATCCGACGTCGCGCACAAACGGGTCTTCTGGACGAACAGCCGGATCAGAGAAGCTTTCTATGAGCTGGCGAGCGATTTTCTGAATATTGCCGGGCGGCTTAACATCCGGGTGCGGGAAAATTCGCCGAAAATACTTGCAGAACAGGTGATAGCTCGACGTGTGAACGAGTGTGCCGAGATAGTACACTGGGGTGAATGGGTGGCTTAGTTTTTCAGTTAAAGCACGTACGATGCCGAAGCCGTAAGTTGCGCCGCGCCCGCGAAACCCAGGTGCCAACCCAGCCTCTGCCCGCAATACAATGACGCTGCGCCCATGCACTTGGCGTCGATAGCGGTGAACTGCACAATAACCAATAACACTTTGGTCTGCCGCGTTGTAAAGCTGGATGGATGTTGCTTCTGCCGGCGGTTCTATCACGTGCTGATGAAACTCTTCGGCGGAAACACCCGCAAAGATCTTTTGATGTACTGAATACAGTTTGTTCGACAGTGCTCGCCGCTCACAGGCCGAAAGTTCTGCTGGCACAACAATCCTGCCTCGGGCAATCCTAGGTTCTTTTCCGGTATGGCGTTCCGTTTCCATTTTGACCGATTGTAATGCGAAGATGTGGAGATGTCTCTGCTAGGCTCT
>NZ_JBQFRV010000044.1:0-874 GCF_056537565.1 Ruegeria sp. C8 | reverse complement strand
GACTGATCCGTCAGGATAAAGCAGTCTCCAAACGTTCCAACGAATTCTGCGGCCACACCTCATCGAATTTGTAGAATTCCTCGAAGATAGGAATTTCCTTGCTGAGTGGCACCCAGGCCTGTTTGCTGCTCGTGAAAATCTGTGCATCTGGAGGACATTGATCCGGGTTTTCCAGTGTTCCGACGCGCACGTACCTTAGCTTTCCAAGGCGGATCATGTAGCTGCTAAAAACGCCGACGCCGCAATCCCTACAGCGCGTAATAATCTGACCTTTCCCGCTTGGAGTGGAGAGCTCATTTTCGGTGATTGGCCCTTTGCATGTCACGCGATCAGCCTCAATGATGGCGTTCAAGACGTAGGCTGCTCCGGTTTGTCGCTGACATTCGCTACAGTGGCAGCAATGCACGAACATGGGTTGTGATGTCAACTGATACGTTACGGCTCCGCAGCCGCATTTCCCTTTGATCATTATTTCCCCCGAGTTGTTTCCTTGTGTTCAAGCCATGGCCCTTATTGGACCAGCTCATAATGCTTGATAGAACGCGACTCGACCAATTCCGCCTCCGCCGGATCGATATGCGGGCTCTGATAGTTTTCGCCGACAAAAGCCTTTAGTGCCTCTAGGTTTTCCCACACCATGACAAAGCTGAATTCTCGTGGTGTGTCAGCACGTGCGGCACCAGGAAACACTTGAACGATGCCCTTAGTACCTCTCATCAAGGGTATAGCTGATTCATGGAAGAACTTGCTGAACTCTTCCTCTTTGCCTGGCCGAGTCACGACCTGAAAGATGCGCATGATCATTTGTCCGAACTCCGTAAAGTACGGTTCCTGAATGTATGAGCGCCTCTGGTTCTATGACCATATCATTTTG
>NZ_JBQFRV010000043.1:0-953 GCF_056537565.1 Ruegeria sp. C8 | reverse complement strand
TAGGGTCAGGACCCATTGATTTCCGCTTTGCTGCGTGATTCACGGTTCGAAAATCGAGCGGTGACCATGTCTGATCTTTTCTGGCTGACGGATGCGCAGGTGGCGCGTCTTGAGCCTTTCTTGCCCAAGTCCCAGGGCAAACCACGCGTTGATGATCGACGTGTGTTGAGCGGCATTATCTTCATTAATCGCAATGGGTTGAGATGGCGCGATGCCCCTTCGGCGTATGGCCCACACAGTTGAAGGGAATCGTGGTCCCAGTGGGGCCGCGTAAGCCCCGGAAACGCCCTATAACCGTTGGAAGCGGTGGAGGTGAGTGGCAAACGCCACTGGTTCGAATGCCGCCACGAACAAGGCATCTTCGCCCGGATGATGGCCGGTCTGGCTGCCGAACACGGTGAAGAGAATACTGTGATGGTCGATGCCACCAACCTGAAGGCCCACCGTACCGCAAGCAGTTTGGGCGTCAAAAAAGGGGGCGTGGACGCCTGATTCATTGCCCGGCAGGTGCATCCGGAGGATGCTGCCGAGAGGGGTCGCACCAAGGGCGGCATGAACACCAAGTTGCATGCCATCTGCGACAGCCGGGGACGTCCGCTCAACCTGTTCATCACCGCCGGTCAGGTCAGCAATTACATTGGTGCGCGGGCACTGCTGAGCGGCCTGCCGGATGTCGATTGGCCGCTCGGGGATCGTGGCTATGACGCCGATTGGTTCCGGGAAGCGTTGAAAGACAAAGGGGTGCTCGCCTGCACCCCTGGCCGGAAGTAGCGGAAGAAACCGGTTAAGTACGACAAGCGTCGTTACAAACGGCGCAACCGGATCGAGATCATGTTCGGCAGGTTGAAGGATTGGCGGCCTGTGGCAACCCGCTACGACAGGTGCCCAAAGGTCTTCCTGTCAGCAATCGCCCTCGCAGCACTCGTTATCTATTGGCTATGAGGCCTGAACCT
>NZ_JBQFRV010000042.1:0-1049 GCF_056537565.1 Ruegeria sp. C8 | reverse complement strand
TCAAACGGCACGCCGTTCTTGTTGCAGGTGATATGCGCGCGGCCCAAGGCCTTCTCGGTCGCGTTGCCCTTCACGCCTTTGGGGCGCAGGTCGACCAGCACCACATGGGTGTCGGTGCCATGGGTCACCGTGTCCAGACCGCCCTTGATCAGCTGATCCGACAGCGCCTGCGCGTTGGTGATGACCTGTTGAATGTATGTCTTGAACTCGGGGCGCAGTGCCTCGCCGAAGGCAACGGCTTTACCTGCGATCACATGCATCAGCGGGCCACCCTGAATGCCGGGGAAGATCGCCGAATTCACTTTCTTAGCGATATCTTCATCATTGGTCAGGATCATACCACCACGAGGTCCACGCAGGGTCTTGTGGGTTGTCGTGGTCGCTACATGGGCGTGCGGGAAGGGGCTGGGATGCTCGCCTGCGGCCACCAGACCGGCGAAATGCGCCATGTCCACGTGCAGGTAGGCCCCGACCATGTCGGCGATCTCGCGCATGCGGGCAAAGTCGATCTGACGCGGGATGGCCGAGCCACCTGCGATGATCAGCTTGGGGTTATGCTCTTTCGCCAGCGCCTCGACCTGATCGTAGTCGAGCATGTTGTCTTCTTTGCGGACACCGTATTGCACGGCGTTGAACCACTTGCCCGATTGGTTCGGGCGCGCGCCGTGGGTCAGGTGACCACCGGCGTCGAGGCTCATGCCCAGAATGGTGTCACCGGGCTGGATCAGCGCCTGGAACACACCTTGGTTGGCCTGGCTGCCCGAGTTCGGCTGCACGTTGGCAAAGCCGCAACCAAACAGCTCTTTCGCGCGGTCGATGGCCAGGTTTTCGGCGATATCGACGAACTGGCAGCCGCCATAGTAGCGACGGCCGGGATAGCCTTCGGCATATTTGTTGGTCATCACCGAGCCCTGCGCCTCCATCACGGCGGCAGAGACGATGTTTTCCGACGCGATCAGCTCGATCTCGTCGCGCTGACGGCCCAGCTCGGACGTGATCGAACCGAAAAGCTCAGGATCACGGTCCGACAAAGACTGGGTGAAAAAACC
>NZ_JBQFRV010000041.1:0-1092 GCF_056537565.1 Ruegeria sp. C8 | reverse complement strand
GGACAAAGCCGCCCTTCAGTCAGTGGGTGGTTCGTAGGGGTCCGGCGTTCCTGGGGGGATCGGAGGAAACTCCTCGAAGGTAGCAATGTGCTCCTGCAACTGCGGCAGCGCTTTTTCGGCCGCCCATGTGTGCGGGAAGAGTACGCTTTCACGCTCATGCGGATCATTCAGTAGGTTGTAGACCCTTGGTGTGTCGAAAGACTCCGTCGCGCCAAAGGCTGTTGTGTTCTCTTTGAACAGAACTTTCCAGTCCTTCCATTTTACACCGAATATCTGTTCGCCCATGTAAACGATCACGCCTTCTCGGTTCGATCTCGGCTGGACGCCCAGAAAGAACTCGGACTGGTCGATGCCATCAAATGCCCGGTCGTCCGGCACTTTGCCCCCCGCGAATGCCGCCAGTGTTGGAAAAAGGTCCATCGAGTGGACAACGTCATTGCTTTCTGAACCAGCGGGGATCTTCCCCGGCCACTTGATGGCGAAAGGCACGCGCATGCTGCCTTCGAGGCTGGTGAACAGAGTGCCGCGCCATGGCCCCGCAGTACCATGTACCGCAGGAACCGGCGAGACATTGGCGTTTCCAACCGGAAGAGCTTCGGGGCCGTTGTCTGCAGTAAAAATCACCACGGTTTCGTCGGAAACGCCTGCCGCCTCGATCGCACCAACGATACGTCCAATATAGCTATCTGTTTGAAGTAGAATGTCGGCCCAGACGCCGTTTCCAGTAGCGCCACCAAACTCCTCGGACGCGATGTTTGGATAGTGGGTCTGCGTATATGCAAGATAGATGAAAAACGGCGCGTCTGCGGCACTCTTAGCTTCGATGAATTCGATGGCCTTTTTCGTCAGGTCGCCATCTATCTCGCCGCGATAGTCCAGATCGTAGTCCCGCGCAACGGTCGCCGGTTCGCCTGCAATACCCTGCATCACAACTGGCTCTTCCATGTTGGCTTCAGCAAATCCCAGAAGCGTGCGCCAGACTGTAACGTCCGTGGTTTCAACACCGTAAAACTCGTCGAATCCTTGATTCGTTGGATAGCGCCCTTCGGTCCATCCAAGGTGCCATTTTCCGTACATGGCCGTGTTGTATCC
>NZ_JBQFRV010000040.1:0-1215 GCF_056537565.1 Ruegeria sp. C8 | reverse complement strand
ATGGCAAAGGAAAAGTTTGAGCGTACAAAACCGCACGTCAACATCGGCACGATTGGGCACGTTGACCATGGTAAGACGACGCTGACCGCAGCGATCACCAAGTATTTTGGTGACTTTAAAGCGTATGACCAGATTGACGGTGCGCCGGAAGAGAAAGCGCGCGGCATCACCATCTCGACCGCCCACGTGGAATACGAGACCGAGAACCGCCACTACGCGCACGTTGACTGCCCCGGCCACGCCGACTACGTCAAGAACATGATCACCGGTGCTGCTCAGATGGACGGCGCGATCCTGGTTGTGAACGCTGCTGACGGCCCGATGCCGCAGACCCGCGAGCACATCCTGCTGGGCCGCCAGGTTGGCATCCCGAAGATGGTCGTGTTCCTGAACAAAGTTGACCAGGTTGACGACGAAGAGCTGCTGGAACTGGTTGAGATGGAAGTTCGCGAACTGCTGTCCAGCTACGAATACCCTGGCGACGATATTCCGATCATCGCAGGTTCGGCTCTGGCCGCGATGGAAGGCAACAAGCCTGAAATCGGCGAAGAGAAGATCAAGGAACTGATGGCGGCCGTTGATGAGTACATCGACACCCCTGAGCGTGCTGTTGACCAGCCGTTCCTGATGCCGATCGAAGACGTGTTCTCGATCTCGGGTCGTGGTACCGTTGTGACCGGTCGTGTTGAGCGCGGCGTGATCAACGTTGGTGACGAAATCGAAATCGTCGGCATCCGCGACACTTCGAAAACCACCTGCACCGGCGTTGAAATGTTCCGCAAGCTGCTGGACCGCGGTGAAGCGGGCGACAACATCGGCGCGCTGCTGCGTGGTGTTGACCGTGACGGCGTTGAGCGTGGCCAGGTTCTGTGTAAGCCGGGTTCGGTTACACCGCACACCAAGTTCGAAGCCGAAGCCTACATCCTGACCAAGGAAGAAGGCGGTCGTCACACTCCGTTCTTCGCGAACTACCGTCCTCAGTTCTACTTCCGGACCACTGACGTGACCGGCACCGTGACCTTGGCGGAAGGCACCGAGATGGTCATGCCCGGCGACAACGTGTCGTTCGGCGTTGAGCTGATCGCGCCGATCGCGATGGAGCAGGGCCTGCGCTTTGCGATCCGCGAAGGCGGCCGCACCGTCGGCGCCGGCGTTGTGTCGAAAATCACTGAATAAGTCGCGTAAGCGAATGATCAGACGGAAAGGGCGTCCCTC
>NZ_JBQFRV010000039.1:0-1295 GCF_056537565.1 Ruegeria sp. C8 | reverse complement strand
TGGGCTCGAAGCAGTCATCCGACAGCTTTAGTCAAAGGACTGTTTTGCGGATGCAAGCGGTCATTGGGGCCGCTTGCGGGATAGATAGAGGTGACCAACTTTGAAGCAGGGCTCGATGCGTCTTAAAGCTCAACTCCGAGATTCTACCGCCGTCTGATCCGCTCGCGACGGCGCTCGCGACGTTCGATGTTTATCTGATGATCATGGCCTAGCGCCCGATAGAACCCCACTCCCTTGGACCAGTTCACAAAGTGGGCAAAGCTGTCGACCTGATCGTCGTTGCGTCCGCGTGGAAAGGATTGAAGCTCTCGTTTGAATACCGGCAGCCAGGGTGCATCTGCAGGCAGATAAACCTTGCCCTCTTCGACAGGACCGCAAGCGGACTGGAACCGGGTTTCCTTGTCCTTGTCGGGTTTAATGCGTTCGTAGCGCCGACGGTCATCACGAAACAGCTCGTCCAAAAGAGGTTTGCCTGAGGCCGCATCTTCGATCAGGACTCGATCGGGATCCCAACGGCCGACAAGTTGCAGTGCCTTGGCTTTCAGGTCTGGGTAGTCTACCTGCCCGCGCCAGACGTCGATAAGATACCACGCATTTTCGCGGAACCCCCAGGTTGTACAGACAGAGAAATCAGACCGGGGATCCGCGGACATCCCCGTATCCCAGCTTTGAACGACAAGCTGATACCAGCGGCGATCTTCGATGGTCTCGTAGGTGCCAAACCACTCCCAGCGCAAGGGCGACCCGTCGGGAGCAATGGGGTTCTGCTGATACTGGCAATTGAACACGGCCGCGCCCATTTCGCGACGCTTGGTATCCAGCGTTTGCTGATCCAAACGGGACGGGCACAGGAGATCACCCGGTTTGCGGCGCATGACCCTTCCACGCCCAAGAGGAACCACCTCATGGTCTTCGGCGATGGCAGGCAGATTCAGATGCCGATAGGTCCCGCGTTCGAGCAGATAACCCGGCGGATCCATCTCGTGCAACCGTTGCGCAACCATAACCACGCGCCCTTCGGCCGGATTGTCGAAGCGCGACAACAAGGTCCCCTCAATGAACTCCTGCGCCTTGACCAGCTCGGCTTCGGAGCCGGCATCTCCGGCTTTCAGCAGGTCATCGATGATGATGTAGTCAGCGCCATGACCGGTGACAGAACTTCCAATGGAGACAGCCTTACGGCTGCCTCCCTTTGTGGTGCGGATTTCTTCTGAGGTGTTGCCCTTTCTAGCCAAGACCGTTTCAGGGAACATTTCCCGGTACCAGCGCGCAGACATGATCCGACGACAATCTTC
>NZ_JBQFRV010000038.1:0-1742 GCF_056537565.1 Ruegeria sp. C8 | reverse complement strand
TTTCCGGCGAACGCGAACAGCACTCTGGGCAGCTGGAACTCTCAGATTCTGGAGGTTTTCAACAGCTTCTACGTCATCATCGTAGGTCTGTTTTTCTTCTTTCTGGCCATCGTTGCGCTGCTGCCGGCCACCGGCAAGCGGGTGATGGGCACGCCCGGGGAAAAGCCCGAGTTCTCGAACTTCTCATGGTTCTCGATGATGTTCGGCGCCGGTCTGGGTGTGGGCCTGATGGTGTTCGCCACCGCCGAGCCCCTGGGCCTGTGGGGCTCGAACCCCGTGGTTGTCGCGGGCGACGTGCCGGGCAATGAGCCCGAGGCGGTCCAGTCGGCCTATCGCTACACCTATCTGCACTATGGCTTCCACGCCTGGGCGATCTACGTGGTGACCGGCCTGTCGCTGGCCTATTACGCCTATACGCGCAACATGCCGCTGACCATCCGCTCGGCGCTGACGCCGCTGTTCGGCAAGCTGATGAACGGCTTCCTGGGCCATGTGGTTGACGTTCTGGGCGTTGTGGCAACGATCCTGGGTGTGTCGGTGACCATCGGCTATGGCGTAAGCCAGTTCATCGACGGTGTCTATGCGATCACCGGGATGGAGTGGATCATGGACCTGAGCGGTGACGTTCCGGCCCCGTCGAAGGTTGGCCTGATTGCAGGTCTGCTGGTGATCATGGGCCTGTCGATCATCTCGGCTGTGTCGGGTGTTGGACGAGGTGTTAAGTACCTGTCGAACCTGAACCTGGTGCTGTCGATCATCCTGCTGGGCACATTTGTCGTCTTCGGCTCGTTCGTCTTTGCGATGACCACCTATGGCACCGCGCTGGTGGACTACATCCTGCACTTCCTGTCGCTGAGCTTTGGTGCCTATGGTCCGCTCTCGGCCGAGGCGTTTGCGGCGGCTCTGCCGGCCGAGGCTCAGGCCCATGCGGATGCCCTGATGGGTGGCGCGACCAATGCCTGGGGCAGCTATGACGGCTTCAAGAGCGGCCTGGAAGGCGCAGCAGCGGAACTCGACGAGGCCACTCTGGCCGCGGCCTATGCCGCCGGTGAGCAGGGTCGTCAGTTTGGCTGGCAGGCAGGTTGGACCACGTTCTACTGGGCCTGGTGGATTGCGTTCTCGCCCTTCGTTGGCCTGTTCCTGGCGCGCATCTCGAAAGGTCGCACCGTGCGTGAGTTCATCCTGGGCTGTGTCTTCGCACCGGCGCTGGTCTGCTTTGCATGGATGACGGTTCTGGGCGGCACCGCGATCGATCTGGAACTGGCCGGTGAAGCCGGAGGCGCGATCATCGGGGCCTCGAACACCAACAAGCTGTTCGTGACGCTGTCCTACATGATCGACGGCGGTCTGTTGTCGATGCTGAACGTGATGTGCGTTGTACTAATCATGACCTTCCTGGTGACCTCGGCGGATTCGGGCATCCTGGTGATGAACACGATCATGTCGGGCGGCAGCCAGGAGACGGGCATCAAGCACCGCATCATCTGGGGTCTGATCCTGTTGGCGGTGATCGGCGCGCTGATCCTTGCAGCGGGTGAGAACAACCCGATGGACGCTCTGCGCAACGCGATGATCATCGGCGCGCTGCCGTTTACCATGGTGATGGGCCTGATGATGGTCGCCCTCGCCAAGGCGCTGTTCCGCGACAGCCAGCGTGACAAACACGCCGAGGCACCACAGGCCGCAGAATAAACCAATCAAAACACAAACAATCCAAGCGCCGCCCAAAAGGGCGGCGCTTT
>NZ_JBQFRV010000037.1:0-1921 GCF_056537565.1 Ruegeria sp. C8 | reverse complement strand
GGCCAAGCCACTATAGGTAAATGTTGACGAGCTATCGACCAGCAGCTAACCTGCTGGTCGTTTTCGTTTAGAAATAAGAGCTTGTGACATGCCGGACCCCAAGAAAGCTTCGCAAAAATCTGCGAACAAAATGAGAACTCGGCTTCCTCGCCTGCCTGGCGGCTTCTCAGTCAATTTTTGCCGCAATCCACTTTGTGACCTTTACGGCGTATTACCTGACCCACGAGATGGGCGCGGCCGACCAGCTAACCCTGGTTCGAACTTGGCGCGGGGCAAGGTCTCCGGGTCTGGAGGTGAGCGCACCTATATTTGCCCAAGTTGCGGACGGTCTAGCATCCTCAAATCCAACAAGGCATTGGCGGAAGAATACGCAAGGCTCTCCCGCCTGAATAGAAGAACAAAACGTGAAAGTTGTCCGAGTGTTGCATGTATCAATCATGGAGCGACCGTTGGGCTCATGCCGAGCCGGTATCGAAAGTTTGGTAAGACGGCCAAAGGAGATCCAAGATATCAGTGCAAAGCGTGTAAGAAGACCTTTTCGATTGGTCGCTCGACGAGGCGACATAAGCGTAGTGACCTAAATGGTAAAGTCTTTAGATCGCTGGTTAATGGCGTGACGCTTTCAGCTATCTCACGAGTACTCGATACATCACTTCCGGAAGTCTATTCGAAGATCGACTTCACCCACGAGCAATGCCAAGCCTTTGCGGCAGATCGGGAGAAGCGACTGCACGAAGTATTTGAAGGGGATAGTCCTCACTTCGCCACGGACACACAAATCCTTCAGGTGAACTGGCCCGACAGAGGTATTCGTAAACTTGTAGAAGTGCGCCACATGTGCACCGTCCACAGCGACAGCAAGTATGTCATTGCGTCTACAACAGATGTTGATCCTGACGTTCACCCGCTTGCCGTCGAAAAGGCGATGGATATTGTCGGAGACAAAGAAAAGCCTCGTTCTATGCGGGAGAACGCTCGGATTTGGTTTGCCAGTGAGTACATCGAGTACATTTGCAAGCGACACAAGGCGACCAACCCAAAATCAAGTAGGTGGCACCGTAACAAAAAGCCAAGAGAACTTGATGACGATATCAGGCTCCTTGAGATGGCCGCTAGGGTTCGACAAGACGCGGCCGAGTTTGCACATATCATGCTGCTCAAGAAGAAGATCGGTCGGAAGTATCGACTGCTGAACTTTTCAGTTGACCGCGATACGGGTGTCTCTTCAGCCTTTTTGGCTGTGTTCAAAAATGAAGTGCAGAAGAGATTGGTGCGGATTGCAGACGTCACCATGGCAAAGAATGAAAGCCATCCGCGACGCCTGGGGTTTGTGGCTGATGGTAACAAGGAATTAGAGCGCGTGGAGTATTTGATGCGTCAGGCAGGGTACTTGCCTGGAGACGGTGATCAGGCTGTCTCCAGGCCACAGGACGGCGCCATGGAGTACCTTTTGGAAGCCTCCTTTGGCAATGTGGCGCTCTCCGACATCAGGGCGCTCCTAATGGATCATACCGGTCAGTCTGAATCGGCCGGCATTCACTATCCGTTCCACTTCATCAACGAGCCGCATAAGCGGGTGATTTTCCGCACTGACCCAACACGATTAGATTTTGCCCAGATGGCACAGTTCGCAGTTCGGGCGGGAACGCATCCGGTGGACATGTATCACGCTCGGGCACGGACCAAGGTCATGGGATTTGAGCGTGGTTTGTCAACCTCGGGCCGCAAAAGCCTGTGGTACTACAAGCAGTACTACAATCCGGTCATGGTCATGAAGCTGGTGGATATCCTGAGGTTTGCCCATAACTACACCGACCTCATGGTAAAAGAACACAAGAGCCCAGCTATGAAACTCGGTATTGCAAAGGGCTTTGTGTATGATCGGGATCTCTTCAGTTTCTGAACTCGGCAAGCAAAAAAA
>NZ_JBQFRV010000036.1:0-3805 GCF_056537565.1 Ruegeria sp. C8 | reverse complement strand
CATAGCAAAAGCCCCGAGGTTTTGCCCGGGGCTTTAGGGTTTGTTGTTTTTGTGTTTATGCGCAGTCTTGGACGGCACGTTTTGTCATGACGCTGACGAGATGCGCGCGGTAGTCTTTGCTGCCATGCAGGTCGGCGATCATGTTCATCGGGTTGACGCTCAGCCCCATCAGTGCCTCGGCGCTGAAGGATTTGTTCAGGGCCTCTTCGGCCTCTGCCCACCGGAACACACCGTCTTCGCTGGCGCCGGTCACGGCCACGCGGACACCATCCGCGAACCGCGCCACGTAGACGCCGACCAAGGCAAATCGGGACGCAGGCTGCAGGAACTTCTGATAGCTCGCTGCCTGCGGCACCGGGAAGCGAACCGAGGTGATGATCTCACCTTCATCCAGCGCGGTGGCAAACATGCCCTGAAAGAAGTCATCCGCCGCGATCTGCCGCGCGTTGGTCACGATGGTCGCGCCCGAGCCCAGCACACCCGCCGGGTAACAGGCCGCCGGATCATTGTTGGCCACCGACCCGCCAATGGTGCCGCGGTTGCGCACCGCCGGATCACCGATCTGACCCGCCAAAGCCGCCAGCGCCGGATACGATCCCGCCGCCTCGCGCGCCACCGTGGCATGGGGCGTCGCCCCGCCAATGACGACCGAGCCGTCATCCTCGACACAGACACCCTGCATCTCGGCAATCCCACCCATGCTGACCAGCACCGAAGGGGCCGCCAGGCGCTGCTTCAGCGTCGGGATCAGCGTCTGACCCCCACCCAATGGCTGCGCATCCTCGGCCCCCAACGCAGCAACCGCGTCGGCAATGCTCGAGGGCTTTTCAAACTCGAAACTGTACATTCCGCTTTTCCTTTCCGAAGAGCGCAGATCCGCTCTTCATCTGGCTAAAAATACCTCGGGGGTCCGGGAGCTGGCCCCCGGACCGCCCTCTCGACTCAGCTGTTCATCGCCGCCCAGACGCGCGACGGGCTTACTGGCATATCGATGTGATCCACCGCCTTGCCGCCCGAGTTCATCGCATCCAGAACCGCATTGACCACCGCCGGCGGAGAGCCAATTGCCCCGGCCTCACCACAGCCCTTCACACCCAACGGGTTATGCGTACAGGGTGTTTGGCTGGAATGATCGACGCCATAGAAGGGCACATCATCAGCGCGCGGCATGGCGTAATCCATGAAGGACGCGCTCAGCAGCTGGCCATTCTCGTCATAGGCGCAGTTCTCAAGCAGAGCCTGGCCGATACCCTGGCCAATACCGCCATGGACCTGGCCATCCACGATCATCGGATTGACTATGTTGCCAAAGTCATCCGCCGCGGTGAAGGCTTCGATGCTGACCTGACCAGTCTCGGGGTCCAGCTCGACCTCGCAGGCATAAGCGCCCGAGGGGAAGGTGAAGTTGGCCGGGTCGTAGAACGCGGTCTCCTCCAGCCCCGGTTCCACCTCCAGCGGGAAGTTATGCGGCACGTAGGCTGTCAGGGTTACATCGCCCCAGGTCACCGACTTGTCGGTGCCCGCGACGCTGAACTGACCGTCCTTCAGCTCAATATCGGCCTCAGACGCCTCCAGCAGGTGGGCGGCAATCTTCTTGGCCTTGTCGATCACCTTCTCGGTGGCCTTCACCATGGCCGAGCCACAGACCGCCAGCGAGCGCGAGCCATAAGTGCCCATGCCGAACGGGATCTTCGAAGTGTCGCCATGCACGATCTCGACCATTGATTCATCAATGCCGATCATGTCGGCCACAACCTGCGGGAAGGCAGTCTCATGCCCCTGCCCGTGGCTGTGCGCGCCAACCATGACGCTGATCGAACCGGTGGCATTCACTCGCACGGTCGCCGCGTCATAGAGACCCGCCCGGGCCCCCAGCATGCCAACGATGTTCGAGGGCGCAATGCCGCACGCCTCGATATAGCAGTTGATGCCCAGACCGCGCAGTTTGCCCTTGGCCTCGCTGGCCGCACGGCGGGCCGCAAAGCCTGCCAGATCAGCCGCAGCCTCAAGCTTGTCCATGGTCCCGTTGTAATCCCCGGTGTCATAGGTCAGCGCGACCGGCGTGTCATAGGGGAACTGGGTGATGAAGTTCTGACGGCGCAGGGCAATCGGATCGACCCCCAGCTCGCGCGCGGCCTTGTCCACCACGCGTTCCAACTGGAACGTCGCCTCGGGCCGGCCCGCGCCGCGATAGGCATCCACCGGCACCGTATTGGTGAACATCGCCTTCACATTCACCTGAATGACCGGCGTCTTGTAATTGCCTGCCATCAGCGTGCCGTGCAGCCAGGTTGGCACGGAGCTGGAGAAGGTCGACAGATACGCCCCAAGGTTCGCGTAGGTGTTGGTCCGCAACCCGATGAAGTTATTGTCTGCATCCAGCGCCAGTTCGATTTTGCTGACATGATCCCGGCCATGGGCATCCGACATGAACGCCTCGGACCGGCTGGAGGTCCACTTCACAGGCCGGTTGCAGGCCTTGGCGGCGAAGGTACAGAACGCCTCTTCCGCATAGTGGAAAATCTTGGTGCCAAAACCGCCGCCCACATCCGGGGCCACCACTCGGACCTTATGCTCGGGCAGGCCCAGCACAAAGGCGCACATCAGCAGGCGGATCACATGCGGGTTCTGCGAGGTGGTATAGAGCGTGTACTCATCCGTGCCCCGCTTATACTCACCCACCGCCACACGCGGTTCCA
Source organism: Ruegeria sp. C8 (assembly GCF_056537565.1). Taxonomy (NCBI): domain Bacteria; kingdom Pseudomonadati; phylum Pseudomonadota; class Alphaproteobacteria; order Rhodobacterales; family Roseobacteraceae; genus Ruegeria; species Ruegeria sp. C8. The sequence goes on along the minus strand of NZ_JBQFRV010000036.1, from coordinate 1,106 downwards.
TCGGGTTGGCAACCAGGCGGTTGTTCACCAGATCCAGCGTGGTCACATGGGCCGCATTGGCGAAGACCTCATTGACCTTGGCGTCATCCGCTTCACCCAGCTGCCAATCATAGCAGATGTTGTTCTTCAGATCGTCATGGACCAGCGTCGCGCCCTCTTGCGCCGCGGCCTTCATGTCGATCACGGCGGGCAGTTCCTCGATCTCGAGGTCAATCGCCTCGGCCGCATCACGCGCCTGCTCCAGGCTGTCGGCCACAACGGCGGCGATGGGATCACCCACATGGCGCACCTTGCCCTGGGCCAGAATGGGATGCGCAGGCTCCTGCATGGGCGCGCCGTGCTTGTCCGTCACCTCCCAGCCGCAGGGCATGCCGCCCACGCCTTCGAAATCCTTGCCGGTGAACACCTTGACCACGCCCGGCATGGCCTCGGCCGCCGAGGTATCAAGGCTGGTGATCCGGCCATGCGCAACATCCGAGCGCAGGAAATGAACATAGGCCTGTCCGGCCACGTTGATGTCGTCGGTATAATTGCCTGCTCCGGTCAGAAAGCGCACGTCCTCGCGCCGCTTGGAACTGGCTCCGATGCCACTGTCTTTGGGCATTGCTTGTTCTCCTCCCTCGAGCCGCTTATTCGGCGGCGATGCTGCTGACGTCCTGGCCTGAAGCGGCCATGATCGCCTTGACGATGTTGTGATAGCCCGTGCAGCGGCACAGGTTGCCTTCCAGATACTTGCGGATCTCGGCCTCGGACGGGCGCGGATTGTCCTTCAGCAAGGCCGCCGCGCTCATCACCATGCCCGGTGTGCAGAAGCCGCATTGCAGCCCGTGGTGATCCTGAAACGCCTGCTGGATCGCATTGAGTGTCCCATCCTCGGAGGCCTGACCCTCGATCGTGCCAACCTCGGCCCCGTCGGCCTCAACCGCCAGCATGTTGCACGACTTCACAGCCTCGCCGTTCACATGCACCACACAGGCCCCACATTGCGCCGTATCACAGCCAACATGCGTCCCCGTCAAAGACAAATGATCCCGCAAAAAACCAGACAATAACGTCCGACCCTCAACTTCACCGCTCACAGACATGCCATTCACAGTCAGCGATAT
>NZ_JBQFRV010000035.1:0-4475 GCF_056537565.1 Ruegeria sp. C8 | reverse complement strand
CACCGAAGCGCACTCCTCTTTACGATTTGCACGTCGAGCTTGGCGGCAAGATGGTTGATTTTGCGGGCTGGGAGATGCCTGTTCAGTATCCGTTGGGGATCATGGGGGAGCATAAGCAGTGTCGTGAGAAGGCGGCGGTGTTTGATGTGAGCCATATGGGCCAGGTGATCCTGCGCGGTGAGAATGTGGGCGAGAAGCTGGAAGCTTTGTGCCCGCAGGCCTATGCGACGCTGAAGGACGGCAAGGCGCGGTACGGGTTCTTCACGAATGAAGACGGCGGGATCATGGATGATCTGATCGTGTCGAACGCGGGGGATCACTATTTTGTGGTGGTGAACGCGGCGCTGCGCCATCAGGATATTCCGCATATGCAGGCCAACCTTGACGGCGTCGAAGTGACCGAGATCTTCGATCGTGCGCTGGTGGCGGTGCAGGGACCCAAAGCCGAAGACGTGGTGGGCGAGTTGTGCCCGGCCGCCCGCGATCTGAAGTTCATGGAAACCACCGTGGCTGATATCAACGGTGTTGAGTGCCGTATCTCGCGGCTGGGCTATACCGGCGAGGACGGATACGAGATCTCGATCCCCGAGGACAAGGCGATTGAGATCACCCGCGCCTTCTTGGCGCATGAGGATTGCGAAGCGGCCGGTCTGGGCGCGCGCGACAGCCTGCGGCTGGAGGCCGGGCTGTGCCTTTATGGCAATGACATCGACCAGAGCACCTCGCCCATCGAAGCCTCGCTGAGCTGGGCGATCCAGAAGCGCCGCAAGGAAGAGGGCGGGTTCCCGGGGGCCGAGCGCATCCAGCGCGAACTGGCCGAGGGCGCATCCCGCAAGCTGGTAGGCATCAAGCCCGAGGGCCGCGCGCCTGCGCGTCAGGGCGTTGAGATCCAGTGCACGGAAGGCAACACCATTGGCCAGATCACCTCGGGCGGGTTTGGCCCGACGGTCGGTGGCCCCGTTGCGATGGGCTATGTGTCCGCAGGCCATGGTGAGCCGGGCGAGACCGTCAATCTGATCATCCGGGGCAAGCCGCAACCGGCCGAGATCGTGGCGCTGCCCTTCGTCACCCAGAATTACAAGCGTTGAAGTCAGGAGAGAGACAAGATGGCAACCTATTATTCCGAAGAGCACGAGTGGATCGACGTGAATGGCGACACAGCCACTCTGGGCATCACCAAACATGCCGCCGAACAGCTGGGCGATGTGGTCTTCGTGGAACAGCAGGAAGTGGGTGACGCGTTCGAGAAAGACGGCGAGATCGGTGTGATCGAATCCGTCAAGGCGGCCTCGGAACTCTATGCCCCGGTTGATGGCGAGATCGTCGAGGTCAACGAGGCGCTGGCCGACAATCCTGGCGCGCTGAACGAAGACCCCGAAGGTGAGGCATGGATCTACAAGATCAAGATCACCGACGCGTCGCAGCTGGAAGATCTGATGGATGAGGCCGGCTACAAGGACTTCATCGGCTGATCCAGACCGGAGCCCTGAATGGGGCTCCGCCCGTTCGGGCCGGACCGGCTCGTGATGATGTATCGGGGGCCTGCGTGGTCTCCGCCCGACCTGACTTATTCATAGGAGCGCTGCAATGGCTTTCAAACTGACTGACTACGAAGCCTATGACTTTGCCAATCGCCGCCATATTGGTCCCAGCCCGACCGAGATGCGCGACATGCTCAAGGTGATCGGCTTCAAGACGCTGGACCAACTGATCGACGCCACCGTCCCGCCGGCGATCCGCCAGAAAGAGCCGCTGGACTGGGGCCCGGCGATGACCGAGCGCGATGCGCTGTTCTACATGAAAGAGGTGGCGAGTAAGAACAAGGTTCTGACCTCGCTGATCGGTCAGGGCTATTACGGCACCACCACGCCTGCGCCGATCCTGCGCAACATTCTGGAAAACCCGGCCTGGTACACGGCTTATACGCCTTATCAGCCCGAGATCAGCCAGGGCCGTCTTGAGGCGCTGTTGAACTTCCAGACCATGGTCAGCGATCTGACCGGGCTGGACGTGGCCAACGCATCGCTGCTGGACGAAGCCACAGCGGCGGCCGAAGCCATGGCAATGGCCAAGCGCGGCGGGCGTTCGAAAGCCAACAACGCGGCCTTCTTTGTTGACAAGAACTGCCACCCGCAGACCATCGCAGTCATTAAAACCCGCGCTGAGCCTCTGGGCATCGACGTGCAGGTCGCCGATCCTGACAGCCTCGACGCAGGTGCCGTCTTTGGCGCGATCTTCCAGTACCCCGGCACCCATGGCCATGTGCGCGACTTCACCAAGGAAATCGCAGCGCTGCATGAGCACAAAGCCATTGCCATCGTTGCTGCCGACATCCTGTCGCTGGCCCTGCTGAAGTCACCGGGTGAGATGGGCGCGGATATTGCCATCGGCTCGACCCAGCGCTTTGGCGTTCCGATGGGTTATGGCGGCCCGCACGCTGCCTATATGGCGACCACCGACAAGCTGAAGCGGTCCATGCCGGGCCGGATCATCGGCGTCAGCATCGACAGCCGTGGCAACAAAGCGTATCGCCTCGCGCTGCAAACCCGCGAACAGCACATTCGCCGCGAGAAAGCCAACTCGAATGTCTGCACCGCGCAGGCGCTGCTGGCCGTCATTGCCTCGATGTATGCGGTCTATCACGGCCCGGATGGCATCAAGGCCATCGCGCAATCGGTACACCGCAAGACCTCGCGCCTGGCCGCCGGCCTGGAAGAGGCGGGCTTCTCGGTCGAACCCGAAGTGTTCTTCGACACCATCACCGTTGAGGTCGGCCACCTGCAGAAGACCGTCATGGAGGCCGCAGTGGCCCGGGGCGTCAACCTGCGCAAGGTCGGCGACACCAAGGTTGGCATCAGCCTGGACGAACAGACCCGCCCCGAGACCATTGAAGCCGTCTGGGGGGCCTTTGGCATCGACAAGACAGACGACAGCTCGAACAAGCAGTACCGCCTGCCGGACTACGCGCTGCGCGAGACGCCCTATCTGACCCACGAGATCTTCCACAAGAACCGGGCCGAGGCCGAGATGACCCGCTATATGCGCCGTCTGGCTGACCGTGACCTGGCGCTGGACCGGGCAATGATCCCGCTGGGCTCGTGCACCATGAAGCTGAACGCCACGATCGAGATGATCCCGGTCACCTGGCCCGAGTTCGGCAATCTGCACCCGTTCTGCCCCGAAGATCAGGCGCAGGGCTATCACGAGATGATTGCCGATCTGAACGACAAGCTGTGCCAGATCACCGGCTATGACGCGATCTCGCAGCAGCCCAACTCGGGCGCGCAGGGCGAATATGCAGGCCTGCTGACCATCCGCAACTATCACTTCGCCCGCGGCGAAGGGCACCGCAATGTCTGCCTGATCCCAACCTCGGCGCACGGGACCAACCCGGCCTCGGCGCAGATGGTGGGCTGGCAGGTTGTCCCGGTGCAGGCGGATGAGAATGGCAACATTGATCTGAACGACTTCCGCGCCAAGGCCGAGAAGCACTCGGATCATCTGGCCGGTTGCATGATCACCTACCCCTCGACCCATGGCGTGTTCGAGACCACCGTGCAGGAGGTCTGCCAGATCACCCATGATCACGGCGGTCAGGTCTATATCGACGGCGCCAACATGAACGCCATGGTGGGTCTATCGCGTCCCGGTGACATTGGCGGCGATGTCAGCCACCTGAATCTGCACAAGACCTTCTGCATCCCGCATGGCGGTGGCGGCCCCGGCATGGGTCCGATCGGCGTCAAGGCGCATCTTGAGGAGCACCTGCCCGGCCATCCGGAATACGGCACTGCCGTGGGTCCGGTCTCGGCGGCACCCTTCGGCTCTCCGTCCATTCTGCCGGTCAGCTGGGCCTATGTGCTGCTGATGGGTGGCGCGGGTCTGACGCAGGCGACCAAAGTGGCGATCCTGAACGCCAACTATATCGCGGCGCGTCTGCAGGATGCCTATCCGATCCTATACACCTCCGAGACCGGTCGTGTGGCGCATGAATGCATCCTCGACACTCGTCCGCTGGACGAGGCGGCGCATGTGACCGTGGATGACGTCGCCAAACGTCTGGTCGATTCCGGCTTCCACGCCCCGACCATGTCCTGGCCGGTGGCGGGCACCCTGATGGTGGAGCCCACCGAGTCCGAACCAAAGGACGAGCTGGACCGCTTCTGCGACGCCATGCTCTCGATCCGGGCCGAGGCGCAGGACATCATCGACGGCAAGATCGACGCGGAGAACAACCCGCTGAAAAACGCCCCCCACACGGTGCGCGATCTGGTCGGCGACTGGGACCGCCCCTACACCCGCGAACAGGCCTGCTTCCCGCCGGGCTCCATGGGCGTCGACAAATACTGGTCCCCCGTCAACCGCGTCGACAACGCATACGGAGACCGAAACCTCGTCTGCACATGCCCACCAATGGAAGCATACGAAGAAGCCGCAGAATAAAACTACAAACCCCCGCCGAAAAATCGGCGGGG
>NZ_JBQFRV010000034.1:0-4941 GCF_056537565.1 Ruegeria sp. C8 | reverse complement strand
CGTCAGCCAGAAAAGATCAGACATGGTCACCGCTCGATTTTCGAACCGTGAATCACGCAGCAAAGCGGAAATCAATGGGTCCTGACCCTAATAGTTAAGGAGAATTTTGTTTTTATATCAGTTGTTTATGCTGCCCGAAGAAAGAAGATACTAGAAGAAAAAGAAGAAGGATCAGCCTGAGGCAACGTTACCCCCCAACCCAAACGTGGTTTCCCTTTACCAGTATCCCGACCAGATCCACGAGGCCTTCACGCATGACGCAGAGCGTGACGTTTTTGTCTGCCCACAAGTGCACGACCTGAAACTGTGCGCCAATAGCCCCGAGTAATCGCCGCACTCACCGGGCGCGTTGAAAAAAAGGCGCAAACACTAGATGTAGTCAGGAGCTTTTTTCACCGATATCGACTGATTATGAGATCGGAACCTAAGCGCCGAACAACTTTCGGATTTTCCGCTTAGTGTTGCGGCGGCGATAAGTCCACGTCTTCTGGTAACTTTGAATGAACTGCGCGACCTGCGGGCTAAGATCCGAAGCTTTCCGGATATCTTCGGGCCGATCTTGCCTGATGCTCTGCTCGATAAAGTGTTCGAGCCACCTGAAAAACAGGTCGGGGTAAGCGCGGCCCGGGAAGTACTTTTCCCCCCACTGCACGATTGTCTTGATCTGCCGGAAGGCATTCTGGTGAAGATTATTTCCGTGTTTGCGGTAGGAGAGAACGATCTTGTTCCCCAGCGAAAAGGTCAACTCGGGGTGTCGCACCATGTGCTGAAACAGGCGCGTCCGCAGAACTATGTCGTCCCCGGTCATCGTGTCATCAAAACCGCCCACAGCCATGAGGGCGTCGCGGCGGAACACCTGACCTTGGATGTAGAAGGAGCCAAGGCTCCTATACTCCAGCTCAATCAGGTCCTGAGCCGTTTCGGGGTGGTTCGCAGGAAGCGGAAGGTGAATGGCATCCGTAATCCGGTGGCCGTTTTCGTCGATCTCGTAGTGACCGGTATTGGCTGCGAAGACGATGTTCCGAGCTTTCGACAAAACCTCGACCGCATCTTTGATACAGTCCGGCATCAGGAGGTCATCCAACGACATCATTGTGACAAATTCGCCCGACGCTGCGTCCAGAACCTTGTTGAAGTTCGCCGGCACATTGCCGGAATTTTCCTGCTTTATGAAAGTGGTCGGAAAGGGGCTCTTAGCCAGTGCGGCCTCAATCACTTCGACCGAATTATCCGGTGATCCATCGTCCAGGACGATGATTTCGATATTGCGATAGGTTTGTTCGTAGATCGATTGCAGACCCGCCGCAGCAAATCTCGCATGGTTGTAGGAGACGCATAATACAGAACACAAATGAGACATTCAGTTCTCGCTTTTCGGCCTCGTCATGAACGGGACGTTCAATTGAAGCGATTGACCGTCCAGCGCCCATGTCAGCAGGCGCGCAGGATCTCGGGTATGACTCGGTTTTTAACGAGTGATCTATCCAGTTGAGGCCCCATTGGCAAGCTCAGCACTTCTTGTGCCAGACGGCGGGCAATCGGGAAAGCCTCGGCTTTGAGGCACAGATCCGCATAGGCGCCCTGCATGTGCGGCGGGATCGGATAATGGATGAGCGTCCCTACCTTGGCCTCGGCCAGATGCGCCTGCATCTCAGCGCGCATTGTGGTGCGGACAACAAAAAGGTGCCAGACAGGGTCCGCCCAATCGGGCACATGCGGCAGGATCAGGCTGCTGTCCTTCAACCCCTCGAGATAGTCGACGGCGATCGCGCGGCGCCGTTCGGTCCAATCGTCCAGCGCCTTCAACTTTACCCGCAGAACAGCCGCCTGCACGGGATCGAGGCGTGAATTTACGCCGGGCTCTTCGTTGACGTATTTCTCGTGAGAGCCGTAGTTACGCAGTATCGCCACCCGGGCGGCCAGGTCTGCGTCGTTGGTGGTCACCGCCCCGGCATCCCCAAGTGCCCCAAGGTTTTTGCCCGGATAGAAGCTCCAGCAGACGATATCGCCATGCCCGCCAAGCCGCTGCCCCTTGTAGGCCGCACCATGCGCCTGCGCCGCATCTTCGATCACCCGAAGCCCGTGGCGGCTCGCAATCTCGAGGATAGAATCTAGGTCGGCAGGCTGGCCGTAAAGGTGCACCGGAAGCACAGCGCGGGTACGCAGGGTGATGGCCGCTTCGATAAGGGTCGGATCGATATTGTGGGTGGCCGGGTCAGGTTCGACCGGAACCGGTATTGCACCAACACCAGAGACGGCAAGCCAGGTGGCGATATAAGTGTTCGAAGGCACGATAACCTCGTCGCCCGGCCCGATGTCCAGCGCACGCAGGGCCAGTGTCAGAGCGTCTAGTCCGTTGGCCAGCCCCACGGCGAACTTGCTGCCGCAATAAGCGGCCCATTCTGCCTCGAAGGCCTCGACCTCGGGACCGAGGATGTAGAAACCACTGTCTAGCACTCGCGCCACAGCGTCGTCGATTTGTTGCTTCAGCTCGCGGTAGGCCGCGCCCAGATCGAGGAAAGGGATCATTCGACCCCTCCACGCAGCGCGTTCTGAAATTCATTGTAGTCCCGGAAATAGTCGGACTCATCATAGACATGCGAGGCAAGCACCATGCAGACTGCGCCTTGACTGAAGGCATCCATTTCGCGCCAGATCATCCGGTTGACGTAAAGCCCTTTGCGCGGGTCACGCAGCCAGAATTCGGTCTTGGTTTCTCCGTCGTCGATCTTAATGCGGAAACTGCCGGACAGCGCAAAGATGACCTGTTCAAGATCGCGGTGTGCATGGCCGCCACGTTCGGAGTCGACGGGTACGTTGTAAAGGTAATAGACCCGAGCAATGTCGAACGGCAGATGGTTACCCCCTTCCACGAAGGTCAGGTCGCCACGGGGATCATGGATTTGTGGAAGGTCGATGATCCGGACGCTGCCCTGGTGCGCGGAAATTCGTGTCATGGAAAGGTCACCCTTTGAGAAGTTTTAGATATGTGGCGCGTAACTCTTCGAACAGCTTGCGCGGATAGTCAAAGAAGATGTCTTGCGCGGTCCTATTGGTTTCGATCATGCCGAGACGGCGATAGAACGCCTCGGCGTGGGTGTTTTCCACCCGGACATCAACCTTGGCCATGCCGAGGTCTAGATGTTCGAAGCCGATGCCAAATGACAAGACCGCACTTTCCAGCGCGGCTTTCCGTGGTTTGTTGGCGTCGAGGATCCAGCTGCCCCAAGTGAATTGGTCTTTTTCGATTTTATACAGGCGTACCAACCCGCAGCGGGTGCCGTCGTGACGTTCGATCACGTAATAAAGCTGCCGACACTGGGCCTCCTGGGCTTTGTAGCCTTCGATCCACTGTCGCTGATCCGCAACCGTACCCGTGACCGGGGACAGGTGCCGATTGTAGTGCGGGTTCGTACGCAGGGCGTACACATAGGGGGCATCAGCGGGCGTGATAAGCCTGAGTCTCAGGTTGGGCCCGGCCACTTGGGCAACAGACGATTTGGTCATGATCCCTTTTGAGCTTGTGGCGGCGCTGCGGTCACAGACGCCACTATGGATGTTTCCGATGCGCTGCACCAGCCATAACTCCGGTCTCAGACCGAGGTACGCCGTGGCCCTTTCGGCTGTGCAAGGCCTCATTGAACGGGCGAACCTCTCTGTCGCCGGGGACGTTCTCGAGCTTCTGGAAGCCGGGGTAGTCATGCGCGGTGTCGCAACCGGCTAGCTCCGGGCCGCGTGTCTGACCTGGCAGCCAGCGCATCGGGATAATCACGGTCTTATTGTCGTTGTCGTTCAGCAGGCCGCCCCAGTACCCGAAACTGGAATTCGAGCTCACCTGGTGATCGCATTCCGAGATCAGCAGAAGGTCCAAGTGTCCGGCCTCGGTATTGTTCACATCGATGCAGCACCATTCGATTTGTGGCGGCAGTTTCGGCGCTAGGTGACTGCGCACCCAGTCGATGTCGTCCGAGAAGAAGAAGACCTTCGCCTTATCCTGACCCGAGGCTGAGACGATCTGATCTATGGCAGTTCTGTAGTAATCCTCGCCAAGCATCGCCATGCCGATGCTTACGTAGTCCCCACGACGTACATGGACCGCGATTGACATGGGCGCCTTATGAATATCCGACAGCACATCCCGGTTGGCCTCGTTCAACTCAAGGTCCTTGAAGCGCAGTTCTGAAAGCACCTTGTCTTCGACGTCGGACACGTACTTCCAGTGTTCTGCGTAACCATCGAAATACAGCGGCTGTGGGTGATCAAAGATGGCCGGGTCGTACCAGTAGGGTTTCGGATTATTGTAGTAGAAATGTCGCTTGTAGAAATCGATCTCGTCCTGCGTGGCGGCGTCCATTTTGATGTTTGGAAACAGCGTAGTCAGGGTGAACAGCCGGCTGCTCTTGTTGGAGCAATCCATGCCGTTGGTCTCGAACCACATCAGATCGTATTTAACGACCATGCCGAAGGCCTTCCTGAAACACTCGCCCAACACGTACTTCGTGATTGCCGAGCAGAGCCCACCGTCAACCATGACAATAACTATGGGGTCTTCCCCGCGCGCGCGCAGGATCTCCTCTCCCTTCTGGCGAAGTGAACGGTTCTTTCGTTTAGCGACCAACGAATGCAAGGATTTACGAAGACTGCGAGGCGACATAGGCGTAAAGATATGCCATTAAATATGCCATGACCATGCCAAAATAAAAAACGGCAATTTAAACCTATGCCGTTCAGCGACGCCGCGATCCAGGCCCGCCTTACCCTGAAGATTTTGTTTAGGATGCCGCTCCGGCCAACGATCGGGTTCGTGCAGATTTTGTTGCGGCTGGTCGGTTTGGATTGGGCGGTCCAGACTAGGTTCAGGCCTCATAGCCAATAGATAACGAGTGCTGCGAGGGCGATTGCTGACAGGAAGACCTTTGGGCACCTGTCGTAGCGGGTTGC
>NZ_JBQFRV010000033.1:2500-6076 GCF_056537565.1 Ruegeria sp. C8 | reverse complement strand
GGGCGGCTTGTTCGGTACTTTGTTCGACTGTGATGTTTGCGGGAGCAGGATTTGAACCTGCGACCTTCAGGTTATGAGCCTAACGAGGTGAGAACGCTAAGCGATTGATCCAGTGGATCAATTGTAGTCTGAACGGGCTGTTTGGATTTTCTGACGCTGGTTGCGGGAGTAGGATTTGAACCTACGACCTTCAGGTTATGAGCCTGACGAGCTACCGGGCTGCTCCATCCCGCGTCAGAGTCAGATTTGTTTCATCGTATTAGAGAGACTGTGGGCTTTTGCTAGGTTTGGCGGTGACCTACTCTCCCGGGGCTTAAGCCCAAGTACCATTGGCGCGGCAGTGCTTAACTTCCGGGTTCGGGATGGGACCGGGTGTTTCACTTGCGCTATGACCACCAAACCGAGGAAAAGCCCATGTCGGCTTTCTTGCTGTGCAAGAAGGCGACGAGGTGGCAGTTAGCGTATGTGCGTTGCCACTCGGTTGTGTTTTCAATCAACATCGCGGCTTGGCGCTGCGACGCTATCCTTAGTCAAGGTCGGTGTATGCTTCTGGTTTGATTTGTCTTTCTGTTACTGGATCAAATCAAGCCTATCGGGCGATTAGTACCGGTCAACTGAACGCATTACTGCGCTTACATCTCCGGCCTATTGACGTGGTGGTCTTCCACGGCCCTCAGGGAGACCTTGTTTTGAGGGGGGCTTCCCGCTTAGATGCCTTCAGCGGTTATCCTGTCCGATCATAGCTACCCAGCACTGCCGTTGGCACGACAACTGGTCCACCAGTGGATCGTTCACCCCGGTCCTCTCGTACTAGGGGCAACTCCTCTCAAGTCTCCTACACCCACGGCAGATAGGGACCGAACTGTCTCACGACGTTCTAAACCCAGCTCACGTACCTCTTTAAACGGCGAACAGCCGTACCCTTGGGACCTGCTCCAGCCCCAGGATGAGATGAGCCGACATCGAGGTGCCAAACACTGCCGTCGATATGGACTCTTGGGCAGTATCAGCCTGTTATCCCCGGCGTACCTTTTATCCGTTGAGCGATGGCCCTTCCACTCGGGACCACCGGATCACTATGGCCGTCTTTCGACTCTGCTCGACTTGTCAGTCTCGCAGTCAGGCTGGCTTCTGCCATTGCACTCAACGAGCGATTTCCGACCGCTCTGAGCCAACCTTCGCGCGCCTCCGTTACGCTTTAGGAGGCGACCGCCCCAGTCAAACTACCCGCCACGCAGGGTCCCGGATCCGGATAACGGACCGCGGTTAGACATCAAGAGTGCGAAGGGTGGTATCTCAAGGGAGGCTCCACGGATACTTGCGTTTCCGCTTCAAAGCCTACCACCTATCCTGCACATCACAATCCTGATGCCAGTGCGAAGCTGTAGTAAAGGTGCACGGGGTCTTTCCGTCTAACCGCGGGAAGCCTGCATCTTGACAGGCAATTCAATTTCGCTGAGTCGATGTTGGAGACAGCGGGGAAGTCGTTACGCCATTCGTGCAGGTCGGAACTTACCCGACAAGGAATTTCGCTACCTTAGGACCGTTATAGTTACGGCCGCCGTTTACCTGGGCTTCAATTCAAGGCTCTCACCTCTCCTTTTAACCTTCAGGCACCGGGCAGGCGTCAGACCCTATACGTCGTCTTGCGACTTCGCAGAGCCCTGTGTTTTTAATAAACAGTCGCCACCCCCTGGTTTGTGCCCCCAGCCCCTAGTTGCCTAGGAACCGGGCCTCCTTCTCGCGAACTTACGGAGGTATTTTGCCGAGTTCCTTCAACATCGTTCTCTCAAGCGCCTTGGTATTCTCTACCAGTCCACCTGTGTCGGTTTAGGGTACGGTCTGATGGAGGGCTATTTCCAGGAACCACTCAGCAGCCCAATCAATCCGATAAGATTGAACTACACCTGTGATCCGTCACATCCTCCTGGCCTAGGAATATTAACCTAGTTCCCATCGCCTACGCCTTTCGGCCTCGGCTTAGGGGCCGGCTTACCCTGCTCAGATTAGCTTTAAGCAGGAACCCTTGGACTTTCGGCGAGAGTGTCTCTCACACTCTTTGTCGCTACTCATGTCATCATTCTCACTAGTGATCTCTCCACCGGATGGCTCACGCCCCGGCTTCATCGAAAGAACTCTATCCGTCATTACACCCACTGATATTTCACAGAAGGATGCAAATACGGATGAGTTCTATGTCACACTACGCTCTGCTACCGATGCTTACGCATCCCTAGACTTCGGCTCATGGCTTGAGCCCCGTTACATCTTCGCCGCAGGACAACTTATTTAGACCAGTGAGCTGTTACGCTATCTTTAAAGGATGGCTGCTTCTAAGCCAACCTCCTGGTTGTTTTGGTCGTCCCACCTGCTTTCCCACTTAGCCATGAATTGGGGGCCTTAGTCGTAGGTCAGGGTTGTTTCCCTCTCCACTACGGACGTTAGCATCCGCAGTGTGTCTGCCATCTAGTACTCCCGGGTATTCGGAGTTTGGTTAGGATCAGTAAGCCTGTGGGGCCCCATTACCCATCCAGTGCTCTACCCCCCGGGGTATTCGGATGACGCTCTACCTAAATAGATTTCGCAGAGAACCAGCTATCTCCGAGTTTGATTGGCCTTTCACCCCTAGGCACAGCTCATCCCGATCCTTTTCAACGGATGTGGGTTCGGTCCTCCAGTAAGTGTTACCTTACCTTCAACCTGGCCATGCCTAGATCACTCGGTTTCGGGTCTGATCCCACGAACTCATTCGCCCTATTAAGACTCGCTTTCGCTACGCCTACACCTAACGGCTTAAGCTTGCTCGTAAGACCAAGTCGATGACCCATTATACAAAAGGTACGCCGTCAGATCTCGAGGATCCTCCGACTGATTGTAGGCGTTCGGTTTCAGGTACTGTTTCACTCCCCTCGTCGGGGTGCTTTTCACCTTTCCCTCACGGTACTGGTTCGCTATCGGTCAGCAAGGAGTACTTAGCCTTCGAAGGTGGTCCTCCGATCTTCAGACAGAATTTCACGTGTTCCGCCCTACTTAATACGTCCATCAAAGCTTCCTATACGGGGCTGTCACCCGCTATGGCCATGCTTCCCAACATGTTCTAGTCACTTATCTGGCTCGGCTGGTCCCCGTTCGCTCGCCGCTACTAGGGGAGTATCAATTGATTTCCTTTCCTCCGGGTACTTAGATGTTTCAGTTCCCCGGGTTTGCTCTTAAAACCCTATGTATTCAGGTCTTAAGTACCTGTTTAAGCAACATATTGATTACCAAAGATAACAATATGAAGCTTTCAGGTGGGTTGCCCCATTCAGAGATCCATGGATCAAAGCTTATTCTCAGCTCCCCATGGCTTATCGCAGAGTATCACGTCTTTCATCGCCTCTTGCTGCCAAGGCATTCACCAAACGCCCTTCTCGCGCTTGATTTGATCCAGAAAGAGAAAGACAGACGTCCTTCACGGCAGGCCCAGCTGGTAACTAAAGGCCGCCTCTGTTTCTGAACCAAAAGCATACTTTCCCGCCTTCCATCCTGGAACCCGCGCTGCCGATGTCGGTCGGCCCCACGCAGAGGATAGAAGAC
>NZ_JBQFRV010000032.1:0-7792 GCF_056537565.1 Ruegeria sp. C8 | reverse complement strand
CTGAAAGATGCGCATGATCATTTGTCCGAACTCCGTAAAGTACGGTTCCTGAATGTATGAGCGCCTCTGGTTCTATGACCATATCATTTTGCTACGGGTGTGTCTGCTTTGGGCTCCGACGTGGCCATTCTCCGCGGCCTGCATGAATAGCTGGTCGCAGCCCAAACCGGACATTCGAAACTGGGATTCGCAACTCCCGAGATGCGGGAAGAGGTGGCCATTTCCTTTTTGTACAATTGAATGCGACAAGCCAATGCGAGTTTGTTTCGGGAATCAAACTTGCGGTAAGACAAATGCGTAGAGGCGTGACTTTTTTCCATCATCGGTCAAGATGTATAGAACGCCACCACTTTCATCCAAAGCTATCCCCTCAGGGTTCTTCACTTCCTTTACTTCATCCTTTTTGGAGTAAATTAAGTCGATAGTTTTGACCGTCAGAACTTCAGGATCAAAAACGAATATTCGGCGCCCTTCATCGCTGAGTATCCATAAAGACTTGGTCTCGCCGGACCAGGCGATCCCACTGATGTCTAATTCGTCATCGTCGGCACGAGATGAAACAAAACCAGCTTCAGCCGTTAATGGAACTACTCCAATAATTTCATCAATTTCCGAGGAAATGACGAGCAGAAGCCTTGGCTGGCCCTCAATGACTACGAATACTTGCCCAGAGTCTTGATCTACAGTGATCCCTTCCGGTCCCTTGTTCAAAGGGTTCTCAGCAAGCATTTCCGCAACTTTGCCGTAGCCCCTGAGTGAAGAAAGTGGAGTAGAATTGACTTTGATTGGGTCCGTAGGTTGGACCGTTACAATAGATCGGTCAGTTTCTTGTAACAGCAATACAGACCCATCATTTCTTCCAGCGACACCTTCCAAGTCTGCACCTAGATGTTCTGGAAGTTTGAACGAATTCTTTAGCTCTCCATCTACTCCCAGAAGGTGCAGCTTCGATGCTTCATCGCTTACTGCCCACAAGAATCCATGAACACTGGAAAGCGACAATCCGGATGGCTCAGAAAAGCCCTCTGATTTGTCTGCCACTTTGTAAGACTCAATAAGTTCCAACATATCAGTCTGCGCTCTCACTGGGCTGGTTAACGCCAAAGTGTTGGCGACCACAGCAAGGCTCGCGCAAATTACCTTCGCTACTCTTCGTTTGTGCCGGTCATTTGACTGGTTCATTCGAGATAAATCTGCGCTTGTGTGGATCTGGTTCATATTCGATCAAAAATCGATGTTGTCCAACCTAACACAGTATTTTGCGGAAGTATGATGTTTGATCCCGCAAGGCTTTACCGAATGTAAATTCATAGGGTTGAATTAGTTTATGGGCGTGCGACTTGGTCGAGAGGTGTGGAGTGATTGCTTCAAGTTACGCACTTTGGAGCGACTATTCGACGGTACAGCGGGAGGGAAAGACTTTTGAGTAAGCTGTTTTCAATAGCATCGGTCCTTTCGGCCGTGCTTTTGCCTAGTATTGGCTATTCTCAAATTGATCCTGCTTCCTTGCTCGCAGGAACGTCCGAATCAGAGATAGTGATTGAAAGAGGCTGGACTCAGTTCCGCGGCAAGCAGGAACTCTACTTTTTCACGCTAGACGTCATTGTAACGATCATTTTGACCGCTTTGATTGTTTATCATCCCGTTCGACGTAAAGCACGCCGAAGTGTCAGCGATCTGGTTATGCCCAGACTGTTCTTCCTTTACGCGCTAATTGGAATGGCTGTGGGATTCCTGGTAGTCCAGCACGGGTCAATGATTGGGTTCGTTATTTTTGGCATCGGCGCGTTGCTCAGGTTCCGCTCCAATCTGGATGATCCGGTCGATACAGTCGAAATGATAATCGTAACGGTTCTTGGTCTTGCCGTCGGTTTGGGCTTACCGCTGATGGCCACTCTGGTGGCGATTGTGTGTTGGTGCTTCATTTGGCTCGGAGGGCGAAACAAGGGCGTGGAAGTTTCGCTCAAGGCTTCGGATGAAGAACACTCATTGAAAGTCAGCCGAGACATTGAAGCCATGGCCGCAGACGCTGGCTGGAAGCTTGTCAGAAAACACCACGTCCCAGGAAAATCTCGCGTTTCGTTGCTTTTCATCACCTCGGGAGGACTTTCAGAAGCCCGGATAGAAGAGATGGTAAACGATCTGGTCCCAGAAAAAGTCGAACTGAAACTCAACCTCTAGTCATTTCACAAGGTCTAATCGTTTCAAAACAGCATTCGGAGATCTGATCTCTTTCGGGAGCGACTTGAAGTTTACCGACCTTTCGAAATCAGGCCCTCGATATACTGCTATCCCAAACTCTCCGTTCGGCTGGAACTTAACATGAGTGAAGCTGTGAGGTGATCTGGCGCTATCGCCAATAAGCCGACGCGGACCACCTCCCAAACAAGCTTGAGAGACGTAGGCCACACCGTCTTTCCAACCGGGATAGAAGGCATGATGGTGGCCTGACAGGTGCAGAACGACACCGCTTTCCAGGTAGATTTTCTCAAGTGTTGAGTCACCGATGATTTCGCGTTCGCGCTGGATCGCGAAGGGCCAAAGCGGAAGATGACTGAAAGTCACAATCGGGTCTCCATTTGCACCCAGTTCCACAAGTCGGTCCTGTTGATCACCGGATAGCGGCCCTAAGGTCGTAGCATCCAAAGATGCAAACGTTACGCCCTGCATCTCAAACGCGTAGAAGAACGGGTAGTCATCCGAAACCAGGAAGTCGACGTCTGGTTTTCTTGGTTCCCATTCTTCTGCGTATATTTTTCTTTCACGCTCGAACCCACGGTACGCAGAGGCATCATGGTTCCCAGGCGTGACCGCAAATGGAATGCCGGCAGCCTCTAAAGGGTCTGATACGGCCTCGTGAAACGCCTTCCACATCTCCCTGACCTGTTTGTCGGATAAGTTGGGGATGCGCTGCCCCGCAACCATATCTCCGGTCGAAATAACCAAATCGGGATCAATCTCGACTATCCGCTCAATCGCTTTGTCGACGCGGGCATCGTATCTTACCGAACCATAGCTTCCGTTCAGATCCGATATGACGATAACATCCAATGCCACCGCTTTGCAGGCGATCAGAGCGGTCCAAATGAACGCCGTAAAAAGGGTGGAAAGCTCACGGGGCATTGCAGTCCACTGCCTCTACCTCGGTGTCGTTTCTCAAAAAGAATGCGACAGGATCCAAGTCGAACATTAAATCACCATTAGAACAATTGTCCTGGAGAATGGACGTTGCCAGCTCGGTGTTTTTCACAACTTGGGCAATCTGACTGTCTGACAACCCAAAGCTTTGCGACAACCAGCCGTAGACGGGACCTTGAGATTGAAGATCATTATTCAAAGCAACCAAGCGCCGGTAGGTGCTTGGAGAGAAGTGCCGCATTTTCTCCAGCATTTGAGTAGATTTCGAGAAGTTGGCATACTCGACCCGCCCCCCAGCATCGTTGTCGTTTAGATTGCTTCGACGGATCAAAAGCGCGTGGGCAGGAACATCTCCATCCTTTGGCTGATGGTGCTTCGCTTTCTTATGCTTCAGCATTCCGTCTTCGACCCAATACCAATAGGGTGAGAAGTCTATGTTTCCTACGCGGTCCTGCTGGCTAAAGATGAAGTCGAGGAGAACAATTTCGGAGAGTTCTTGCATCCAAAATGCCATCTGTTGGTCGCTGACATCGGGACCGAGATCCTTGTTGATCATCCGGTCTTTTCTGCCTTCTCCGACGCCCTCTGCGATTGCCTCTGACAATGGTTTTGAAGACCGCAAAGCCAAGAAAGCGGGGGTTTCCTGAAAATCGCGGTTCTGACCTTTCCCCCAACCAGATTTACGGGTGCCGTTGATTTCCGAGCCGTATCGATGCCCAGGGCTATCAAGCAGCACACCATATATTTGCGTTCGATCTGCGGTGAACAGATCGTCGGTTGGCTGGTATGAGTTCGGGTCAGCATCCGCAGCTGCGAAGACCCGCCAGCCTTCGTGGTTCATGCGCCCGCCATGAGAGCCACCAGAAATCGCAAGGCCAGGCTCGGCGACCTCGGAGAAATGCGCCTGGGCGTCCATGCTACGCCAAACGGCGACTGGAACTTTGACAGTCGCGTCGAAATATCTGGAGAAATGATAGTAAAGCAGTGAAGACGTGGAAAACGTTCCACTGGTGCCTTTTTGGTTCATGGTGGACTTGAATTTAGCCACCCTGTCCATGGCCAGATCTTTTGCTGCCTTCCCCTCTTTGCAAGCGTTTCTCTCGAATTCAGAACGGTTCCCCATGTAAGGTCCTTCCGAAATATTGTAGACGGCCATTCCTGGGCTGGTGCTCCAGGTTTTCGGGCAAATGGCAATTTCGGAGGCATAGAAATCGATCTCGCAATAGGCAGTTTCTTCTTCAAGATCGCTGTTCTTGTACTCGCCCGTTGGAACTTTTTCGATCCGAATACAGCGTTCCATAACACCATTGGGACTATCAAATGTCGTGGCTTCACCTAGAACATCGTCGTTCGCCCACAAGACAGTGGGTGCAATGAGAGCAAGTGACCCCAGAAGATTGAACTTCATTTGGATAGTCCTCCCGGTATCATTTAGGGCAAATCGCTGCCTGTTGTTCGGTGGAGATTTTCAACTTGGGGTCAACACTAAAGTTGGAGAATTTTGAGTCGATCCACTGGTCGCACCCGCCTGAACATGGGGCCCCATTTCGGGCATCATTCCAATATTCCTTGGCCCTTTCTTCTGTCCAACCGCAAAACTGAACGAGCGCCATCGCCGACAATGCACCTGAGGAATGAACCCCCCACATACAGTGCACCAGAACAGGGCCCTTTCCAGGGTTTTCAATCACCTCGTGTATGGACGCCATGACAGCACCGGGTCGGGAGGATCTGGCGCTTTGATAGTCAAGGGACCCGTTTCCACAACTGGTGCGACCGTATTCGGTGTTTTTGCCAAAGTCGGCATAAAAACCGGTTGAAAACCCTTCATTGCACAGAGTTTCGCGTTGACCTTCACTCAGGCCAGTTCGATCCTTGTCGCCGCCCTTGAAACCGGATCGATACAACACTCCGCTTAAGACTGGGCGAAAGAAAGCGACACCATCAACGCCTCCGTCACCCCCCTTTGAAAGCATTTGACTGTTGGTTGGACCGCCATTTCGACTGGTCACGTCAGAGTTCGCAGCGGTTGCGAGAAAACCAATGAATATGAGGGACGCAAAAAACCGCATGCCAACTCCTTTCTATTCTTGAACCTCTGATGCCCAAACCTTTGCGACCTGATAGTCTCTCGGAAAGGCTAATTCACGACGACCATATCAAGTGGGCAGTTAGCTTTCCGCTGTGGAACTTTAAATAGGCCACACCAGATTGATGATAACGACGACCACGAAGTAGGCTAGAAAAACTTTCCAATTCCATTGGTGCTTGTTTTCTTCGTTGATCACGCCAGCCGATTTCAATGCCAGGTTAGTGATGATCAAGGCGACTACGATGACCGCCGCGTGTGCCAGGTCGAAATGCAAGTTTGAGCTCCTTCTTCAAGATTTGGGATTGATGGAAATTTGTCAGCAGTCACCTGATGGCAGCATAGCTACTTCTGAGTACCTTCCCTCAGACGTCGTAATCCGAGCACATGCACCAGTATCCTTGTTAAACCAGTACGAGGTCAGACCTTCGCTTCGGATGAGTTCAAATCCGAGACTTTGGATGCCCATTTCAGCTTGGCCCGCTCTTGCCCCTTCAAATGACGAAAGATCGCTAGCGCTGCCCACAGTTGGTGCACTTGCATCCACCGATCCGTCACTATCGTCGCATGCTGCAAGCGCAGCAGTACACGCCGTGCCGATCACCAACAGGAACTTGGATTTCATCTGTTTTTCCTAGCTTCTTTGGGAATACATTTCCGGGTTTCTGGTTGATCAACTATTCAATTCCGAAAATTACGTTGTAGTCGACGGAAGAGTTGCTGCGATTGATAACCTCCACAACATGATCACCAGATTGCCAAAGCTGCCCTCGATACTCCTTGTCCGCCGACATCAATCCCAACAGTTCAGAACCATCGGGGTTGCGAATAACGTAGCCCAAGGAGCCATTTCGCGGAGCAACGCGGACGTAAAGAAACTGTTCGTTTTTGGCACCCAGAACGTATTGCTGCGACGCTCCGGGCGCGAGTTCACCGACGAGTTCTGCGCCAGTTGAACCAGCATCAAATTTGACACGTTGGCTACTAGTAGATCCGGCTGCGCCTGCCATGGCTCCTCCTCCATCATCCATCGCCTCGACAACCGACATCTCGCCGATTCTTCCATCCTTGTACGCGATGCAGCGCCAAAGTGTTCCGCCTGCGTCTCGCAGCATGACGAGCGTACCAGCTTCCGAGAACTGAGAGCTTTCAATCGTTCCGGATTGACCGTCTGGTCCACCAACCTGCCGCAAATGGTCGATACAAGCGTCGTCTGCTTCAGACATTGCAGAAGCAGCTGTGCCCGCGATTGCGAACATGGGTGTGAAGATTTTGATTAATAAGGGTTTCATCAGATGGTTCCCTGTTAGCTTGTTCTTACAGTTTTGTTCCGTACAAAGCGGAGCTTCACTTCGCTTCTTGTAACTTTGACAGAAACTCATCGCATGCCTGTGCGCTACCGACGATCTCGCCCGTCGTTTCAATTCCTTGCGGTGATGCCATTTCGGAACTTACGCGGTTGAGGATCTGATCCGCTTGCTCGGCGGTGATCAGGTTCTCGGCTTGTGCTCCTTTCAATGTGGAGCAGACACCGGCGGACAAACCTGTCGCAACGCCTACACCCATCGCGGCCCCGCCACCCAAGGTCATCGCCCCAACCACACCTAAGACGAGCCCGATCACAATACCCAAGATCACTTTTCCCATGTTTTCCTCCTTTTTGGTGAGACAGAGCTCCGCCTTCACTTCTGGCGCAAACTGCGTGCCCATTTGCAAGTTAAGACCAATGCCAACAGGTTAAGCACGGGTGCAATCGCTGCGAACCACGGTTTGAATGGCTCTGAAACCAAGTCCGATACAAGTATCCAAGGCAATCCCAACGGCAAAAGGAACACCCCAGACAAAGGGTCTCTTTCTTGTTCAAACCAGCCAAATGTACCCGTCAAGAACACAAACAAAGCCAGCAGGTAAAAGATCGCGAATACGATGGTGGTTATTCTACAAACCAAGTCGAGTTTTCCGAAGAGCAAGCCAGTGTTGCGCGGCGGTGTTCAGCCGCGCACCAAATTGATCACAATGCGCCTTCGTCGCCCAGGAACTCGATACCAGCTGTCGCGCCATCACTGTAAGCAATACAATTCCATGGGGCACGATCCTCGCCAACGCCGACGGTTACTTGTGTTCCCGCCTCGCTGAACGCAGACGACAGCACCACGACTTGCGAATTGTTCGTCGTATTGGCGACATCACGGAGGCATGCCTGCTGGGCCGGAGTGAGTTCTGATGACACAGTCGAGCTGCCAGTATCTTCACATGCTGCAACCGTCAGAGCCCCAAGTAGTACAGCGGTGGGCGTCAAAAACTTCTTCATTGTCGTTCCTTCTATGGTTCCAACTAATACTTGGCCAAAGACGCAATACAAAATCAACTATTTGATTGTGTCGAGATTTTTGCGTGAAAGCGGATGCCAGACGGGACAACTTGTTTTGATGGCTAAAGTCATGCGAGCAGTAGATCCATTCAAACTTCTGCTTTGGGCTCGAAGCAGTCATCCGACAGCTTTAGTCAAAGGACTGTTTTGCGGATGCAAGCGGTCATTGGGGCCGCTTGCGGGATAGATAGAGG
>NZ_JBQFRV010000031.1:0-7973 GCF_056537565.1 Ruegeria sp. C8 | reverse complement strand
GTCATGACAAAACGTGCCGTCCAAGACTGCGCATAAACACAAAAACAACAAACCCTAAAGCCCCGGGCAAAACCTCGGGGCTTTTGCTATGATTGGAAGGTCCGGACAGACCCATTCTGGTGAACACAAATTACAGTGGTGCGATTGGGTGTCCGATCCAGTATGGTTTGAATCTCACCCTCATCTGCATGGCAAAGCGCCGTTGACAATGCGTCTGCCGATGTGCCGTCTGCAGCCTGAACGCTGACCGTCGACCATTGGGGTGGGTGCATGGTTTTCGGATTCAGGACATGAAACTGACCGCCACCCAGTCGCAACGCAGCTGGACTAGAGGTGGCAATCGCTTGATCTTTGAGCGTCCGGGTCTGAACGATCCCGTGTTGGGGATCTGACACGCCCAGGGTCCAGTTGCGCCCGGCGGCGTAGTATTCACCGATATTGACCAATACGTTGTACCAACCCGCCTGACGCAGCACCTCTGTGACCAGATCCGTAGCGTAGCCCTGTGCAATACCATTCAGCGTCAGTGCCTGGCCGGCATCCAGCGCAATGTAATCGGGCGAAATCCGAACCCGGTCCCATCCAATAGCTTTGCGCGCGGCATCGAGGTCTCCATTCTGCGCCGCTGCCTGCCACAAGGGCTGAACGGTCGGATCAAAACGCCCGTCGGTCTGCCGGTAGGCGCGATCGCAGGCGCGCAGAAGCGCCAGCATTTCGGGCGCGGGTGCTTTCAGGTGGCCAGAACGGTTCAACCGAGACAAGTCGGAATTCTGGCGGTAGAGGCTGAACAATGCTTCGCAGCGTTCTAGCTCGGCTCGGATGCGGGCTATGGCGGGTTCGGCAACGTCCGTAGGCGCGTCAAAGGCTAGGCTGACCTCGGCACCCAAGGCATAGCCGTGCCATTTTGTGGGCTGGGCCGCAGCCGGGGTCGCCAACGCGGCGGCAGAGATGGCAAGGAAGCGGCGGCGGTTTATCATTCGGCGGCGACCTCTCTGGCTTGGCGTCGGGCGGCGACAATCAGAGGCACGCATTTGGTACTGTCGTCATGGATCGCCACACAGTCAAGGCATTGAAAGCACTCATCATATTGGATGCGCCCGCTCTTTGCGATGGCCCTGTATTTGCATTTGACCTTGCACAATTGACACGGAGAGCCGCATTCCGTGCGCCGGTCGATCCAATCGCGCCCGCGCAACAGCCCTCCGATCGCCATGAAAGCCCCGAGCGGACAGACATAGCGGCAGAATCCCTTGAACAGCATCATTCCGAGGAACAGCCATCCCGCCGCGTAAGCCACGTAATACCATTCGCGCACAAAGAAGGTAGTAACCGCAGTTTTGAAGGGCTCGACCTCGGCGGCTTTGTCAACGTGATCGGGGGCGGCGAACACAACGCCCACAAGGCCCGCAAGGATGACGTATTTCAACCATTTCAGACGTCTGTCCCAGGCCTCGGACGGCTCAATCTGCGGCAGGCGGAGGGCTTTGCCCAAGTGATGCGCTAACTCTTGCATCGCGCCGAATGGGCAGAGCCAACCGCAGAACAGCCCCCTGCCCCATGCGATGAAACCAGCGATGGACACCGCCCAGATCAACAGGGAAAACGGGTCGTACAGAAGGAACGCGAAACTGCCACCCTCGATTGCTGCTCTGAGTGTTCCAAGAACTGTGACGATGGACAACTGCCCTTGTCCCCACCATCCGACAAAACCGATGACAACCGCCAGCACGCCCAAGCGGAGCGGCGTGAACAAAGGTTGGGCCGCCAGTGCATTCATACGAAAGCTGAGCGCGGCGACGAGACTTGTCAGGAAGATCCCCAGAACGATCATGTCAGTCTGACGGTTGCGCAGCGCCTCCAGCCACGGCGGGACCGGCGTTATCTGAACCGGACGGGTAAAGAACCGCTCGGGCGTGACATGCGGCACCTCAAGCGTGACGGAGCCTGTTTCGGGCTGGAACATGCCGTGTTCCCGCACGGCCAGTACCTTCAAAACCCAATCGCGCGAGGGGTCAAATCCCAGCCTGCGGTCCGTGCGCAAGATCATGGCGGTGCCATCGGGCAGACCATCAGCCAGCTCCACGAACAGATCGGCATCGCGCAGGGCAACCGGAAAGCCATCCTGTTCCGCCGACAACCAATCTGGCGCGGTATTGCGCACGAAATCCTCACTGACCAACCCGTGGCGTGCGGTTTCGATAACCA
This sequence comes from Ruegeria sp. C8, assembly GCF_056537565.1. NCBI lineage: Bacteria > Pseudomonadati > Pseudomonadota > Alphaproteobacteria > Rhodobacterales > Roseobacteraceae > Ruegeria > Ruegeria sp. C8. Next base: position 5,768 of record NZ_JBQFRV010000031.1, on the reverse strand, counting down.
GGATCGGTTCATCATTGTCCGAGATTTCCAGAAAGCTCTGGAGTTCGTCGAAACTGTCCTCGGCCAGCGCGGCGCGGGCGATGGAAGTAGGCCCCAAATCGACAACCCAGATGTCTAAGAACGGCTCATCCGGGTACTCCTGCGCCTCAGGATCATCATCCTCCCACAAGGTGCCTGTGAACAAGGCGTCGACTTGCGCGTTGGTGTAGGTTTTGCGCGTGGCGATGCCCTGATCGACCAGATCCTGCCAGGTCAGGTCCTCTTGGTACTCGGGGTTGGGAAAGGCGGGCGGCGCGGTGGCCAGCCCCTGCATTTTTTCGCGGGCCACTGCCAGCGCGGCCCCCATGACGGATTCGTGGGCAATGCGCACACTGGCCGTCGCTTTGGTGACGCCATCCAGATAAACAAGCTGTGAACCCGCCGCCGCATCGCCATAGGGTGTTCCCACCACAATCGAATCCGAAATCGACAGCCCGCCATATTGTTCAAAGAATTTGTGAAACGGGGCCTCACCCAGACCCGAGACAAATATCGGCTCGTTGTGTTCGATCAGTTGGACGTCCAGAAAGCGCCCCTCAAGGTCCAGCACCACCAGCATGTTGATCGGCGCGCCTGAAAACCCCGGCAAGGGGGCCAAGGGTTCGGATTCAAACACATATCCGGCCTCACTGCCGCCCGAGTTCAGCAGGCTGTAAACCCCGTCATCGTTCAATGCGTCGCCTAGTGAAAACGGGGCGCGGATATAGGTTTCGATCTGCTCACGCGGCAGAGGCTCTGCCTGAACCGACAGACCGCTGAAAAGCAAAAACACAAGAAGCAGGATCGCGCGCATGAGCGTGAGACTATATTTCCCCCTGCGCCCATGACATTCGACGAAAGTCCTAAGTCCCGCCTCTACGACCCCAAGGCGGTTGACGCAGCCGACCCGACCCTCAACACTACACCCCATCCCTACGACCAAAGGAGCATTTTCCGAAAATCGTGCCGGTAGTAGGTTTTTTACAACGCCAGTCATTCATCGGGAGGAAACTATGACCTGGAGCACACCGAAGCTGAAAGAAGTGAACTGCGGCATGGAGATCAACATGTATTCTCCGTCCGAGGACGAAGGCCGCGAGTACGAGCCCGACCTGTTCTGATCACGTAAACGCAGCGGAGGCCCAAAGTGCATTTCCTGGTTCTTGGGGCTTCTGCAGGTGGCGGTTTGCCACAATGGAACTGCGGTTGCCGGAATTGCGAGGACGCCCGCAAGGGTAGGATCCCGCCGTCCGGCCAATCCTCGTTGGCGGTGTCCCCGGATGGTCTGAATTGGAGCATCCTGAACGCCTCGCCTGATATTCGCCAGCAGATGCTGGACAGCCCCAAAATGCACCCCCGCGCGCTGCGCGACACGCCTGTTGCCTCGGTTCTGCTGACCAACGGGGATATCGACCATATCGCCGGGTTGCTCAGCCTGCGTGAACAGACCCCGTTCACCCTGTTTGCCACGGGCGATATTCTGGACGTACTGTCCCAGAACCGGATTTTCGACGCGGTCAACCGCGAGAAGGTCGAACGCCGCCAGATTGCCCTGGGCGATGAATTCACCCTTCAAGAGGGGCTGCACGCGCAGCTCTTTGCGGTGCCCGGCAAGGTACCTCTCTTCATGGAGGGCGACAGCGTCCAAACCGATCTGCTAGGCGAACAGACCGTAGGTGTCCGGCTGACCACCCCCGATAAGACCGCCTACTACATCCCCGGCTGCGCGCAGGTGACCGATGACCTGTTGGCCCGAATTGCGGATGCCGATCAGCTGTTCTTTGACGGCACGCTTTGGGATGATGATGAGATGATCCGCACCGGAACCGGAGTGAAAACCGGGCAGCGGATGGGGCATATCTCGATCAGCGGACCAGAGGGGTCAATCGCCCGACTGCAAGAGATCCGCGCCGCGAAAACCTTCATCCACATCAACAACACCAACCCTGTGCTGCAACCCGACAGCCCGGAACGCGCCTTTGTGGAAACCGCAGGCTGGACCATCGCCTATGACGGGCAGGAGATCACGATATGAGCCGCGAAACCCTTGAGGCCCGCCTGCGTCAGATCGGGGCGGAGTGTTACCACGATAAGCACCCGTTTCATCACCGGCTGCACAGCGGGCAATGCACCCCCGATCAGGTGCGCGCCTGGGTGATAAATCGGTGGGCCTATCAGGCGGCAATTCCGATGAAGGACGCCGCCTTCATGTCGCGCTGCACCGACCCCGATATCCGGCGCGAGTGGCGATCCCGCATCGAAGACCATGATGGTGGCGTGACCGAGGGCGGCGGCATCCGGCGCTGGCTGAAACTGGCCGAGGCTGTAGGGCTGGATCCCGACTATGTCGCCTCGGGCCGCGGTATCCTGCCCGCGACCCAATTCGCCGTCGACGCCTATGTGCATTACGTGCGCGAAAAGCCCCTGCTGCAGGCGGTCGCGTCTTCTCTGACTGAGTTGTTTGCCCCAAAAATCCATGAACAGCGGATCGAGGGCCTGTTGCAGCACTATGACTTCGCCAATTCTGACAGCTTGTCCTATTTCCAAAAACGCCTGACCCAAGCCCCCAAGGATGTGGCATTCGGCCTGAACTGGGTTTTGGACCATGCCGATACAGAAGAAAAAGAAGATATGGCCTGCGAGGCGCTGATCTTCAAAACCAACGTGCTTTGGGCGCAGCTGGATGCGCTCTGGTCGGGATATGTGGAACCGGGCCTGATCCCGCCCGGTGCGTGGAAACCGGGGGAAGGCCTGTTATGACGCTTGAGCTGCAGCAATCCGATCGCCCCTATCTGCCGCGCGGCGTGCGGGTTCAGCGCGACACAGTGCGCGACCGCATGGTCCTGCAAGCCCCGGAAAAGGTGATCGAACTGGACGATATCGGCGTCGCCATCCTGTCGCGGGTGGATGGGAAGACCTCGTTTAGCCAGATCGTCACTGATCTTGCCACCACTTACGGCGCCCCTGCCGATCAGGTCGAAACCGATGTTCAACACTTCCTGCAGGCCCTGCGCAGCCGCCTCTATGTGTTGGTGCAGGCATGACCGCCCCAGCCCCCATCGCGCTTTTGGCCGAACTTACCCACCGCTGCCCGCTCAGCTGCCCCTATTGCAGCAACCCTGTGGAGCTTGAGCGCAAGGAAACGGAACTCGACACGCAGACCTGGGCGGATGTGTTCCAGCAAGCCTTCGAAATGGGCGTCCTGCAATTGCACTTGTCGGGGGGTGAACCCGCCTCGCGCCGCGATCTCGAAGACCTGACCGCACAGGCCGCGCGTATCGGGCTTTACACTAACCTGATCACCTCCGGCATCGGGCTGACCCCCAAACGGCTGGATCGACTCGCGGCGGCAGGGCTGGACCACATCCAACTGTCCTTGCAGGGCACGAATGCCGATCTGGCCGATCGCATTGGCGGCTATCGCGGCGGCTTTGACCGAAAGATGATCATCGCCAAAGAGATCGGTGACAGGGGTATCCCGCTGACCCTGAACGCGGTCATGCATCGCCACAATCTTGATGACCTGGATCGCACGATCGAAATGGCCGTCAAACTGGGCGCCCGCAGGCTCGAAGTCGCCTGTGTGCAATTCCACGGCTGGGCTCTGCCGAACCGCGCCGCACTGCTGCCAACGCTTGAGCAGACCCACACCGTGAAAGACACCGTTGCCCGCGCCAGCAAGGATTTGCGCGGCGTTCTGGCCATCGACTTCGTGCCACCTGATTACTACTCAGACTTTCCCAAAGCCTGTATGGGCGGCTGGGGGTCCACGGGCCTGAACATTACGCCCAACGGCACCGTCCTGCCCTGCCATGCGGCGCAGACAATCACCCATCTGGAATTCGAGTCCTTGCGCGACAAACCCTTATCGGACATCTGGAACCACAGCAGTGCCTTCAATGCCTATAGGGGAACCGATTGGTTGCCCGAACCCTGCCAAAGCTGCGAACGCAAAGAGATCGACTTCGGAGGCTGCCGCTGTCAGGCGATGGCCTTTGCGCAAGATGCCGAAGCCACAGATCCCGTTTGCAAAAAGTCACCTCTGAATAGCCGGGTCAACGATGTTTTGGACGCCATGTCAGCCAATCCTGAAAATGAATTCATCTATCGCAAAGCGTGACCCCAACCAAGTGCTATGGCGGACAGAAATACCTTGGAACATCTGTTGGTGCGGATTGCGGCACGCCGCAAATCCTTGGATCTGCAGAGCATGATTTAGATCCAGTAACGCCCTTTGTAGTGACCTTTGTCGTATTTGACAGCCTGCTTGCGTCGCCTTCGACCTTCGACCTTCGAAACAGGCCCGCATCCCTTTTTCTTTCGACGCATCTCAGATGCCGGTCAGCGTCTTAGCCATGTTCTCCAATCAGCCAGTCAACATCTGACACGCTGCTAAGCAAGGCTCGCATGCCGATTTAGTCGCTAGCTTGCCCGGCAGTAAAAAAGGTTTACCGGACGCCCTTGGCTATCACAGATGTCGTGTTACTTGGTCTTCGCGCCACGATTGGCGCAGCCAATCAGGCGTCCACGCCCTCGTTTTTGAACGCCAGACTGTTCGCTATTAGGTGCTTTTGCGCATCCAGAAACTGCACGCTGAATTGAGAGCGCTTGTTCTATTCACACCCAAGATACCGCCGCTTCCTGCTTTCTTCGGGAGTAGATTTGCAATGTTTGAAGAAGCTCCGGGACATGGCGGAACGAGACGAAAACCCAGTTGCGGCGGCAACTTCTGCAAAGGGCATGTCCGTGTATTTGAGCAAGATCCCAACCCTCTCCAAACGCAACTCTTTGTAAGTGTCCAGAAGCTTCGCATTTGTTTTGCTGAGATATCTTCTCTGAAGCTGCCGGACAGATGTACCAACTTTCGCGGCAAGTTCTGAAATGCTCAACGGGTCTTCGATATGCGTCATCATGGTCGCCAGCGTATGAATGACCACCTCGTCCCCTTTGGCCTCGCCAATGAGCCGATTGGCAATTTGACTCTCGGTTTTCTTCCCGGGCTCGCTCAATCCGACATATCTGCGTAGCGCATCAGCAATATGTTGACCGTGATCATCCGAAACGAGCTCCGAAAGTAATCCCAGAGCACTGATGCGGGTATTGGCGCTGTGCAATCGACCATCTGACGCCAGGCAAGTTGATGCCCCGCAGCTGACAATTCCCTGTTCGAAAGCAGCCGCTTCAAAAGTGGCATGCACTGCAGCCGCTCTTGGTTCAGAACCTGCCATCTGCGCCAGCAACATCACGGCGCCGCCGACCAAAATCACTCTGGGTGACAGATTCATCACTTGCGAAACCCAAAGCTTTTGGTCTCCTGCCGGGCACCATGCACTCTCCAAGTCGCCCCAGAACACCGCAGTCCGCCCAGCCCAATCAAGTGGTCCACCAACTTTGTCGTTAGCAACAACACGTGCTGTCACCACATAGGCTTTTTTAGCGATCAATGTGTTCAACGCATGGAAAAACTCCACTACCAATTCTGCTGATGCCCTATCCTCTTGGCAGCGCAGAATGACTTCGATGTGATGAGGGCGTTCTTTTGCCACGTTGGCGATTTGAGCTGCACCTGCGTGACAATTTTGTATGACATAATGCTTCATCAGAACCACCAAATGGTTTGATTGGGTCAGGTGAGAGAAACATTGTTCCCTTCGATGACCCCCGCCGATTTTTCGGCGGGGGTTTGTAGTTTTATTCTGCGGCTTCTTCGTATGCTTCCATTGGTGGGCATGTGCAGACGAGGTTTCGGT
>NZ_JBQFRV010000030.1:0-15165 GCF_056537565.1 Ruegeria sp. C8 | reverse complement strand
GGAGCACTTCTTTCACGTATTTACGAGCGCGCGCGCATCGCTTCCGGAATTCATAAACCCGACCTTTGATTGAATGGTGACTTTGCCTGCAGAGCGGTCATTCAAGCAAGTAGGAGTGTTTCTGAAAGCCGTCGCCGACATCAAGATCTCCAAATTCGGGTGCGTTGTAGTCCCAGCCAACAGCATGGCAGCCAGACCAGTTCCCATAGGTCGAAGCACCGATATCTATCGCCATTTTGATGCCTTCGCCGGTGTTAAAGCGGGAACCTCGCACGCGCGCCATCTCCCATCCGGGACCCAGATAGCGGGTGCGCATCTCGGGGCTGGCTTGAAAGCCACCCGCTGCCACGACAACGGATTTGGCGCTGATGTCCTCAAGTTGCCCCTTGTGGCGGACCTTGACGCCCGTCACCGCATGGCCGTCTGTCAGGATTTCCACAGCGCGGGTGTCATAGCGGATTTCAATGCCAGAGGCTTTGGCGATCGCGGTATGGGCATCAACTAGGCCCGGACCACCGCCCCAGCTTTCCAGTGTCAGCCCGCCCCAAAACTTGAACCGTCCATCCACCTTAAAGGCCTGACGCCCATAGATGGGTAGAAACCGGATGCCCTTGCCGCGCATCCAGTGCATGGTCTCCCTCGATGACCGCACCAATCGCTCGCACAGGGCAGGGTCGGTGCGGAAACGCGTGACGCGAAACATGTCGTCGAAAAATTGTTCTTCGGTATAGGTGCCAAAATCGGTGATGGCGATCTGGTCTTCGCTCAGGTCAGGGCAAACGGCGCGGATGTCTTCGACCCCGTATAGGCAAAGCGGATCGCACCAGCGGTGTATCGAGAGTTGCCACCATTCTCCGCCTCTGGGGCGCATTCCAGCATCAAAACGCTTGCGCCTTTTTCCCGAGCCGCATGTGCGGCGCAAAAGGCCGCATTTCCAGCACCGATGATCAAAGTGTCCCAAGTCGTCATATGATCAATCCTCCTTTGGAGCTTTGAACAGATCCTTGCGCAGGGTCATCAGTGCGCCGGGGTCAGTTTTTGCCTGAATGACGGTGGTCTCACCGTTTGCTAGGGCCTCTTTCAGGGCAGGCCTCATACCGCCTGGGCCATCGACCCAGATACCTTTGCCGCCGCAGAGTTCGGCGAATTTGTCATAGCGCGGAGATTGGATTTCAGCGCCCAGCAGGCGACCGCCGTAGAATTCCTGTTGATAGGCTTTTTCCGCGCCCCATGCCTCGTTGTCGAGGACGATCAGAATGAAAGGCAGTTTGTGCGATATGGCCGTCTGGATTTCGATCATCGTGTAGCCAACCGCACCGTCGCCCATCAACGCGACAACCGGGCGGTCGGGCGCGGCGGCCTTGGCACCGATGGCAGCGGACATGCCAAAGCCCACCAGCCCGAAATCAAGCGGCGTGATCAGCGACATCGGCGCGTAATGCGCCAGACGGTCGGCGGCTTGCAGACAGGTATTGCCGGTGTCGAGAGTGACAATGGCATTATCGGGCAGGGCATCGCGGATCTCGGCCAACGCGCGGCGGGGGTGCATCGGCAGCGTCTCAATCGCGGCTTCCTCGGCCCTCTCAGCCCAAAGGCTGTCCATATCTGCCCGGAAGCTGTCGCGCCATGCGTCGCAATTGGGCTTTGACGCGGCAGCGGTCAGCGCCTCGGCGGTCAGCCGGGCATCACCTTGCGCGGCGATCTCAGCCGGGAAATAGCGACCCACGGCAGAACCTTCGATATCGACATGGGCGATGCGGGTCTCTGCTCCCACATAATCGTTGCTGTGGAAGGTGGAGTTAAAGCCAAGGCGCGCGCCCAGCACGACCATCACATCCGCCTCTTTCGTCAGGCGCGAGGCGACGCGGTTGCCACGCGGACCGGCTTGACCTGCGAACCACGGATGGCGGTGGCGCATCACATCCGCATGGCCGGTCGAGGCGACGACGGGGACTTCCAGCGTTTCAGCCAAGGTCGTCAACGCGTCGCGTCCAGCGCCCCATTTGAAACCACCGCCTGCGAAAATCACGGGACGTTCGGCATTCGACACCAATTCGGCAATCGCAACCACATCATCCGCCGCGGCGGGGCCTGGTCGGGCAATTTGCAATGGCTTGGGGTCAATGGCCGGGACATCTGCGGAAAACAGATCGCGGGGCACGTGCAGAACAACAGGGCCGCGTCGACCCGTGTTGGCCAGCCGGATCGCGTCTTCCATCATGGGCGCCAACCGGGCCGGATCAGTGACCATGACGGAGCGTTTGGAGATCGGGGCGAACAGGGCGACCTGATCGACCTCCTGGAACGTATCCTTGGCCTGATCGGCGCGGGTGATGGCCCCTGCGATCACCACAAGCGGCGAATAGGCCAACTGCGCCTCGGCCACCGCTGTCACGATATTGACCACACCGGGTCCGGCTTGCGCACCCAGCACGACCCCCGGCTTGCCAGTAGTACGTGCCCAGGCATCGGCCATATGGCCTGCCGCGCGTTCGTCGCGGGCGCCGACATAGGCAATCTCACCGCCTTCGTACATCGCATCGTAAAGTTCGAGCATTGAGCCGCCCAAGAGGCCGAACACCGTATCGATGCCATTGGCTTTCAAAACGCGATAGACGGCTTCGCCGCCATTGATCGTGGTCATGTCTGTTCTCCTGAAAGCGGATGTCTGCGCATGGCGGTCACTAGGCCTCCGATCTCGGGTGCAGGTTCTGTGGGTCGAACAGCGCATCGGGATACACGGTCGTCGCAATCTCGCGGTTCAGGATCTGCACCTTGAGCCCGTCATGCGGCGTGCCCTTGCGGACAAAGAGCCAACCAAGTGACTTGCCGATGCTATAGCCGTACCCACCCGATGTCGTCAGGCCCACGAGCTTACCCTCTAGTAGGACGGGTTCGCCGCCGTGGATGTCGATGTCATCGGAATGCAGTTCCGCATAAAGCAATTCCCACGTCGGACCGCGCTCCATCAACGCTGTACGGCCCACAAAGTCGCGGTTCTCGGTCACGACGAAACGTTCCAGCCCGACATCGAACGGGCCGATATCCGTCGTTAACTCACCGCTTGCGCGATAGGCTTTTTCCATGCGCAGGCCGTTGAATGCGTAGCTGCCCAGATCGACCAGCCCATGCTTTTCGCCCGCTTCGAACAGGGCATCGTACATCGCCCCGATTTGATCCAGCGGCGCGTGCAGTTCCCAACCAAGTTCACCAACAAAGGACACCCGCAGCATGTAGCAGGGCAAGCCTGCTATCGCGACTTCTTTGCCCGAGAGCCACGGGAAACTAGCGTTTGACAGATCCACATCCGTCAGCTCTGCCATGATCTTGCGCGAGGCTGGACCAGATAGCGCGAGCATGCCCCAATCCTGCGAGCGGTTGATCATCTGAACGTCTTCGCACTGGCGGATATGGCTCTTGATCCAATCGAAATCCGGGTTCGACCGGGCGATGGGTGAACCGGTGAAAAAGCGGTCTTCGGCGATGCGCCAGATCGTGATCTCGGTCTCGAACCGGCCCTCTTCTGTCAGCAGGTGGTTCAGGCTCATCCGCCCATCGCGCGCCGGGATTTTATTGGCCGACAGGCGGTCGAGCAACGCGCCCGCGTGCTTGCCAGTAATCTCGAACTGGGCAAAGGCGCAGAGGTCAATCACACCCGCCGCTTCTCGCGTGGCCTTGGCTTCGCGGATGGCATTCTCGTGCCAGTTTTGGTGACCCCAGCCGATCTGTTCGACCTCACCCACCTCACCGAAATAGCGCGGGCGTTCCCAGCCCGCGATCTCACCAAAGACTGCGCCCTTGGCGGCCAGCCGATCATAAAGAGGATGCCGATTCAGGGGACGCAGACTGTGGAATTGCTTGCCTGGGCAGGGTGTATCGTGGCGACGCATGAATTCGTCCTTGGTGCGTTCCACGATGAAACTATCGTCGGCGAATTTGCCGTACCGGCGCGGGTCAAAGCCGCGTGTGTTGATCTCGCTTTCTCCATGCACCATCCAGTCGGCCAGCACCTTGCCCGCGCCGCCACCCCATGCGAGCCCGATGGATGAACCGCATGAGAGCCAGACATTCGGCGCGCCAGAGGGGCCGACGAGCATTCCACCATCCGGCGTATGCGTGATCGCACCGCGCACAACGCGCTTGATGCCGAGGTCTGCGAGAATGGGCATCTTTTCTAAGGCGACCATCAGGAAGTCTCCGATGGAATCGTAATCAGCCTCAAAGAGCTCATTCTCTGCCGCCCAGGGCGCGCCTTGCGGCATTTCCCAAACAGTGGGGCAGACATGGCCTTCGTAGATGCCAATCAGGCCGGATTTCTGTTCCTGCCGGATGTAGCCGCCAAAGGCGTTGTCCCGCATCACTGGCAGTTCGGGGCGGTCGAGAAATTCCGGCACCGTGTCGGTGACAAGATAGTGGTGCAAGCAACTGACCGAGGGGATTGTCAGCCCGAACCATTCCCCCACCTGATTGGCATAGGACCCCGCAGCGATAATCACATGTTCAGCCAGCACGTCCCCCTTTTCTGTCCGCAGCAGCCACATGTCACCCTTGCGACTGGCTCCCAGTACCTGATTGTGTCGTTCGATCTTGGCCCCTCGCGCGCGCGTTGCGGTGGCCAGTGCCATGGCCACGCTGGAGGGATCGATATGCCCGTCTTCAAAGGTCTGAATCGCTGCCTTAACGTCATCAACCTTGTAGAATGGGTTGCCCTTGGCCACAGCTTCTGGCCCGACAAGCTCCATCGGCAGGTCAAGCAATTTGCCCACGCCCATGATCGACTTCATCCAGTCGACCTCATCATCGGTGGTGGCGATGCGGAAACCGCCAACCTCGTGCCAACCTATGCTTTGGCCGGTTTCCTGTTCGACCTTCTTGTAGGTGTCAATCGAAGTCTTGTTGATCCAACCCATGACCCGGCTGCCCACCGCATGGGCAATCTGCCCGGCTGCATGCCAGGTCGAGCCACTGGTCAATTCGGCTTTTTCGAACAGGATGGTATCGGTCCAACCCGCTTCGGCAAGCTGGTATTGGGCCGCAACACCCATGATCCCGCCACCGATGATGGCAACGCGGGTGGTGCGGAGCGTGTCTGACATCAGAACACCTCCTTCGCGGGTTTGAAGGAAACTTGAGCTGTGAAACGGTCGCAGGCGATTTCAACCTCAAACCCCGGCACGGTGTCTTCGGCGGAGAGCCGGTCCAGTGGTGCGTTGATCATCGCGAGTGCAACCGAGCGGTCAAAGCGGTAGCTCCACGCGGCCGAAGTGATCTGCCCGACAACCTGCCCGTCAAAGTAGATCGGTTCGTCATGTATCGGGGTCGCATTTGGATCATCAAAGAGCAGAGAAACGATGCGCCGTTTGGGCACATGATCTTTCAACGCGTCTTCCCCGACAAACCCGGTGCCTGTGGCGTAGAACGCGCCCAGCCCGGCTTCATGCGGTGTGGTGCCGGGGGTCAATTCGTGGCCAAGGGCGCGAAAGCCGCTTTCGATACGTAAGCTGCCGCTGGCGTAAAGCCCGGCATGTGTGGCTCCGGCATTAACCAATGCCTCATGCGCGGCCATGGCCATGTCGGAGGGGATGTAGAGTTCGTAGCCTTCCTCACCGGTAAAGCTCAGCCAGCCAGCCCAGCCGCAGGCGAGGCCAATCTCAACCGGCGCAAAGCCAAAGCGTTTGATGGCGGGCAGAGGGCTGCTGCTGGTGGCTTGCAAGACCTCCCGAGCCTTTGCCCCGGCCAGGCCGATGATGGCATAGCCGCTGGTGACATCTGTGAATTCGACCCGGAATTCGCCCTTAGTGTCGCGCATCCGTTTCATGTCGCGCACAACCTCGCCTGCGCCGACGATCATCAGATAGGTCTCAGGCCCATGGCGCTGAACGGTCAGGTCGCTTTCGACGCCACCGCGCGAATTCAGGATTTGAGTGTAGGCAATGCGCCCCTCGGCGATGTCCATTTGCGCGGTGCAAAGGTGGTTGAGGAAGACGCAAGCATCCGGCCCCTGCACCATGATCTTGCCAAAGGCCGATTGATCCAGAATGGCCGCCCCTCTCCGGCAGGCCGCAACCTCGTGTCCCACCGTGTCGCGCCATTGCGGTGCACCGAAGGTCAGCGGCAGATGTGCGTCCGCGCCACCAAAGTGCACCGCCCGCTCCCAGCCGCCGCGCCCTTCAAACTGCGCGCCAGCGGCCACCAGACCGGTATGGATCGGCGACCGACGCTGGCCTCGTGCGGTGCCCATCGAACGCCCCGGATAAGGATTGTCATAATGGCGGCCCAGCACTTCTGGAATACGCGCCTCTAAAGCGCCCAGCACGTTCATCTCTGGACTGAACCGACGGATATCGGCCTCGTTCAGTTCCATTGTCGGCTCGCCGGCGATGATCCATTCGGCCATCGCCTTGCCCGCGCCGCCCGCAAGCGCGATCCCGGTGGAGTTCATGCCGCCCATCAGGAACAGCCCGGGCACGTCGGGGCTTTCTCCCAACATGAACTGGCTGTCGAGCGTGAAGCTTTCCGGCCCGTTCAGCAGCATACGCACTTCGGCTTTCTCAAGCGCCGGGATGCGCCGCAGGGCGTTTTCCATCATAGGCATGAAATGGTCCCAATCCTCGTCGAGCAGATCAAATGAAAAGTCGGCGGGCAGGTCTTTAGTCGAGATGCCCTTGGCGTGTGGCTCAAATGAGCCGACCAGCAGCCCTTCAACGTCATCGCGGGCATAAAGGTAGGCATCCTGATCGTTCAGTGTGGGCAGATGCGAGCCTTTGCCCAGGGCCTGCACTTCGGCCAGCGGTTTGGTCAGGATGTAGAAATGTTCGCAGGCATAAAGCGGCATGTGCGCACCCGCCATCGCTGCCACCTCGCGCGACCATAGGCCAGAGGCAATCACCACCTCGTCGGCTTCGATCAAATCCGCGCCGATCTCAACACCCGAAATGCGCCCGCCTTTCTTTTGAAGGCCCGTGACGCGCGTATCCTCGCATATCTGCACACCCCGCGCCCGGGCGCCCTTGGACAGGGCCAGCGCCACATCCGACGGATTCACCCGCCCATCAGCAGGCGACCAGACCGCTCCGATCACATCGTCGGTTTCAATCAGCGGCCAAAGCTCTTTCGCGCGCGCAGCATCGACCACTTCGGCCTCAAGTCCAAAAGCCCGACCTAGCGAGACCTGACGTTTGATGTTTGTCAGACGGTCGGGATTAGTGGCCAGCGTCAGCGATCCGGTCTGCGTCCAGCCTGTGGCCTGTCCAGTCTCGACTTCCAACTCGCCATAAAGGTCGATGGAATAGTTGATCAGTTTCGTCAGCGTCGCTGAAGGCCGCAGTCGCCGCACCAGACCAGCCGCATGCCAGGTGGTACCCGAGGTCAGCTTGGAGCGTTCCAGCAGCACGATGTCTTTCCGACCCTCGCGGGCCAGATGATAGGCAATCGAACAACCAATTACACCACCACCTATGATCACGGTGCGGGCCTGAGAGGGGAGGTTCATGTCAGTATTCCCTCGCGTGTCATGTCCGTGAGGGTCTTGGCAAAGGCCTCAAGCGCTTCGTCAATCAGGTCCGGGGTATGTGCGGCTGATGTCAGACCCGAGGTATAGGACATGATGTCCACCCCATGCGAAAGCATGCCGTCCCGATAGCCGTTGACCACCGCTTTGGACAGGCCTCGGATTTGCATGGGGCTGAGCCCGTCAAGCGTGTCCTGCCCGAAATAGACATGGATGATCGAGCTATCGCCATAGGCTAGCCCCTTGACGCCCTGTTCCGCCATCCGGGCGTTCATCCCGTCGCGCATGCGTCTGGCCATCGCGTCCGCGTGGTCCTGCGCCGCTCCATCGGCGAGGTAAGGCATGGCTGCACACGCAGCCGCTGCGATTAGGGGGGAGGCGTTGAACGTGCCCTTGTGGCTGACCGCCGGGGCGATCCCGTCGCGTTCGGTGGCGTTGTTCATCAACTCCATGATGTCCGTACGACCACAGACCGCGCCACCGGGCAGACCGCCCGTAGCAATCTTGGCTAGCGTGGTCAGATCGGGCACGACCCCGTCCCGCGCCTGCCGCCCACCGGGGGACCAGCGGAAGCCGGTGATAATCTCGTCAAAGATCAGCACCACGCCTGCAGCACGGGCCACATCGTGCAGCGCCTTCAGGGTTTCGGTGGCGAGTGGCACAGAGCCGTAGTTGGCACCGGAGGCCTCGAATATCACAGTGCCAATCCGGTCATCTTCCAGCGCTTTGGCCATCGCATCGGGATCGGCAGCGCAGACCTGCACCAGTTCGGTGACGGGTACCGGCACACCCAGTGACGGCGGCGCGTTGCTGCCCGGTTTGGTTCCCTTTAGCGCGTGGTCATGCCAGCCGTGGTAATGGCCATCAATCCGCAGCACATGATCTTTGCCCGAATAGGCTCGCCCCAATCGCAATGCCAACATCGTGGCCTCGCTTCCCGAGGCGGTAAAGCGGGTGCGTTCGGCCGAGGGGTAAAGCCGGTTGATCCAGTCGGCCCACTCGATCTCGAACGCATGGCAATCGGCGGCAAAGATCGCCCGTTCGGCTTGCTTTTGCAGTGCATCGACCACAGCAGGGTGGCTGTGGCCCAGCAATTGGGCGGCCGAACCCATCTTGAAGTCAATATAGCGGCGCCCTTCGATATCCCACTTTTCAGCACCCAGCGCCTTGTCGATGTAAATCGGATGCGGGACACGATAGCGCAGTTCGTGGCTGACCCCACAGGGGAGGGCCGCGCGGGCCTGTTCGCTAAGGCGGAGATTACTCATTCTGACCGCCCAGATCCGGCCCGCGTTAGGCGGATGTCAAAGCTCGCACGCAATTTATTGTCCAATGTATCAGAGATATGCTTCGGAAAGTGGCTGCGCAGAATCTCGCGGGTTTTCTCGCGCGCAACATCCCCGATGGGCTTGGCGCCATCCTCCTCCCATTCGCGGGGCGTCCGGCGGTCACCGATCTCGGGGTAGAAATAGTCCGATTTCATCCGTCCGAAGGTGTGATGCTCACCCAGGTAATGCCCCGGCCCTTCGCAAACGGCCTTGATGACATCTGCTGCGATGTTTTCCGGAGTCGCCTCAATCCCTCGAATTGTACGCAGGATATTTCCCAGAAGATCGTTGTCACTGACATAGGCAGCGTGGCTAACGCCCAGCAGGCTCGACATCATACCCGCTGCCTGAGTGACAATATTGGACCCGGCATGGGCTGCCATCGCCACCGCAAGGGATTTCTCGGCTCCGTATTGCGCATCGAGGCATTTGGCATCGGTGATCCCGGCAATCGAACTGGTTGGCAAATTCCAATGCCGTCCCATCTGTGCCGCGCCTGCCATCAGAATGGCTTGTTCACCGCCGCCACCGCTCATGGAGCCCGTGCGTAAATCCGCGACGAGTGGCTTGGGTGCAAAGATCGCTTTGACATCCGAAGCCACCAACCGCGCGAAGACCAGTCCCGCCAAGGTCTCGGCCACGGCCTGCACAAGAGAACCGGCGACAGTGGCAGGGCTGGTCGCGCCAGCCTGACCCGCGCTGATAAGCTGAACGGGAAAGCCCGCCAGTACCGCACGTTCCAGCACCTCGCAGGCTTCTTCGGCAAAGCGCATCGGTGGCACTACATGACAGACCATGACCGTCATAAAGGGGCGTTCGCGGAAGGCTTGTTCGCTTCCGGCGATGGCATAGCAGAGGTCTGCGATAGCCTGCACATTCTGCGGCTCGGTGATCGAGATCGAGACATGTTTGGTCGTCCCAGCCAAACAGGCGTAAGCCGTGTTGAGATCCATCGCCGCGTTATCTTCAATGTCGCGTGCGACAACGGACCGGCTGAAATGATGGATATTGTCCATCCGGTCCACGATGCGGGCGGCATCGTAAAGGTCTTGCAAGGTGCTGTCGCGGTAAGCATGCGTGTCCAGATCAAACACACCGGGGGCCGCACCGCCCGTGGACATATGGACCCGAGTCCCTTCGATTTTCAGATCGCGTTCGGGCGTTTGCCCACAGAGTGTAAATCCATGCTGCGCCCCATCAATCGCCCATCGGACGAGCTTTTCAGGAAAGAGCAACCTCCCTTCCTTGGTGTAGCCCCCCCCGGCTTCGGTGACTTTTTCGATCATCGACGGAATGGCTTGGCTCAGGCCCAGCGTCGCCAATAGCGAAAACGCCGCTTCTTCAACCAGCTTCACTTTATCCGGCAACAACGGTTTTAGGCGTCCACCAAGGACACCGGGCCACACGGGGTGAATCACCTCGTCCTCGGTGGGTTGCTTTAAGCGGTCTTTGCGACCTCGGCGGCGGCGGGCTTCAACCATGAACTCATGAGTATTGTGTTTCCTCGACTGAACATTCGCAGCTAGAAGTCTAGTTTACAAAGGCGCCTTTCTCATCAAAGGATGAGTAAAATTAATGAATGATTGTCATGAAACCTTCGTTACCAGCCCTCCGTGCCTTTGACGCTGCTGCTCAGCACGGCAGTTTTCGAGCGGCGGCTGAGCATTTGTCGGTGACTGCGACCGCAATCAGCCACCACGTCCGCGGTCTTGAAGATCAGTTGGGCACCAAACTTTTTGTGCGCAACGGACGGGATGTCGCTCTGACCGAGGATGGCGCAAGATTGGCAAAGGCCACAGGCCAGGCATTCGGGATACTTGATGATGCCGTTCGAACGCTCCACCGTGGTACGCGCAAGGTCGTGCGTCTGGCTGTGGGGCCAATTTTCACGGCACGTTGGCTGATGCCAAGGATGAGCGAATTCTGGCAAGCTCACCCAAATATAGAACTCGAATTTCTGCCATCCATCGAACCAGGTGCCTTTGCCAACGAGACTGTCGATATCGTCATCCGATGGGACCGCATCGAAGGATCGGACCCTAAGGCAACCAAACTGCTAGAGTTGAGCCCTGCAGCCATTGCATCCAAGGCCTTCATCGAGGCGCATCCCGGCATTTGCCATCCTGACGATTTGAAGCGCTTGCCGCTGCTGCATCAAAGAAATCACTGGGGGTGGCTAGATTGGTTTGCGGCGATGAATGTCGCCGTCGGCTCGCCTCTGCGGGGACCAATTTTTCAGGACGCCAATACTTTGCTAAGGGGTGCTGCTGATGGACAGGGCGTGGTGATCGGCTGGCTGCCGCTTATTGACCAGGATCTTGCTGAAGGTCGTGTGGTCCGCCTATTTGACGAGGATATCTCCCCAACCCATGGATATTTTGTCGAAACGCGCGACGGCCATGCGTACCGAGCGGAGGTGCGTCGGGTCGTTGAATGGCTGACGGGCGGGGTGTGAAAGGCAGGCTTGTATTGGCACTGTCGTCAAGCAGAAGAACCCCCGTCATGTCGCCAGTCGTAGTGACGAAACCGCAGGAAGCTACCTCCGCTTCGCGGACATCGCATCAATCCGCGTCTAGGTGCGTCATTTCTCGCTGCGACTTAGAAACAAATATGCTCCAATGGCCCAGGATAGCCAGTTTCTCCACCGCCACGCAATATTGTGAGGTTAGCAGATGCAACGATTTTCATGCTGCGTGCGCACGTAGCGCAAAATCAGAGACTTCCGCTGTGGGCTCTTTCTGGGCTTTCTCTGCACCTGAGACCAATGGCTGATATCACTCTGCTCCAACGCGATGGAAAACCTTTGAGTCGCAAAAGGCAAAACTAGTGCATCGAGGAAAATCCAGTTGATTTAAAATCAATGACTTGGCCGCGTGCCAATGGCAAAACTATGAGTCGCCCGACAGTTTTACTGTAAGGCGACACATAGTTCTGCCACCAGCGACAGAACCTTGCCATTTTCGCCTCACTTCCTTCATCTAGCACCTAAACCGATTTCATTGATCCTGACTTCCTTTTGGGAAAATCAGGGCTGATTTGCAGACCAGACGCCGAGGCGCCTGTTCCTGCTGATCTGCCACGTGGCGAACGCTGATGGGGGCGAGGCAATGCTATTCGACAATAGTGGTGCGGCCCGCAGGCGTATCCGTCTGGGTCGTTTGGGGTGTGTAATACTGTGCCTTCAAACGCGTCGAGATCATCAGTCATTTGCAACCAAGACAACTTGCTTTGGTTGTTGACGTGAAAAGACGGTTTGAAATTTTCCGGGCTTTCGAGCGACGCAGCATAGAGGTGCATACCACCTGGATAGTGATCGGCTTCGAACCCAATTGGTGACCCGCAAGTTCCACAGAAGTGCCTAAAAACGACTTTGGAGCTTTCAAAAGTGCGTGGTTTATCACCAGTCCATTCAAAGTTTTCTATCGGCACACCGAACCAAGAAGCCACCGGCGCGGCGCAATTTCTACTGCAGTCATCGCAGTGGCAAAAGCATGCCCATGTTTGATCACCGTGGTAGACCCAGCTTGTTTAATTGCACAGACAATAACCACGAGTCGCCATTCGTTTTTCTCCTAACCTCCCGAAGCATAAGAATCTGGTATTCTTTAGGTGGATATTTTTGGACGTTTCATCAGCAGAAAACGTCGAAGTTCATGGTCAATTCGGGCTCGAAAAAGACGTCCGACAGCGATGGTTGGATGGCTGGTACCATGTTCATCGGGAACCCCTCAAGCGGCGTCTGAAACCTCGCGAGGCCGAGGTGGGGATAGTTTAGCGCACGCGAGGCCCCACTTAGACAGCGTTTAAAGCCGTACAGACTAAACTGGTTCAACGTCACTCACTACCGACGAACCAGCAACTTGGGTACCTTACTATTGGACCGCAAGTGACTGTAAAGTTAAAATGTTAGATGACAAAGGCAGTCCGCTTTTTGCAAGGGTACCAGCGAACTAGAATGCAAACTAAGAGCGTCAATGCTGTTCTTCCGGCCGTACGTTGCCTCTACATCCCTGAATTTAACGTGCGGCTAGTGTCAGAGATACTTTGGAGAACAGCACAACGACATCGGATGAGTGCTCTCTGTAGGCTCGAAGCTGTTTTTCTCCAAATTGCATGCCAGTGACTGGCCCAAGCCCAATTTTGACTTCCAGTTTTCTTAGTTCAAGTGTTCGAAAACATCTTGTGGATACCAAATGGAGTGCCAACTCACGAAGAAACCCGTTGGCTATCTGCTGCTTCCAATAGCGCCACCGTAACTGCGTCGATCATTTTAGTGTGTGGCGACGCGGCCATACTTGCCAAGCCAACAATGCGCTTAGGTCCGTTCTGTTCAAGGGGGATTCTTTTGAGCCGCAAGTGGTCATATGCAGCTAAGCGGCTGTCAGGGATGATTGATACTCCAAGTTCAGCGGCCACCATACTTGAGATTGCTTCGAGGCTCTCCAGTTCCATGGCGTCTTTGACTTCAATGCCCTTTCTTTGCAGCCAAGTCTCGATTTGCCTTCCTACAACGGCATCACGCGTAAAACGAATAAACGGTGACTCACCAAGCAGTTCTTTCGGAGGTAAATCTGGGGTGTTTTCCGAGACAAGCAGCACCAATTTTTCGGATACAATTTCAGAGAATTCCAACGTGTTTGGCAGAACATCTGGTCGGGAAATGATCGCCGCTTGAATCTGCCCGCGGTCTAACTGTAGCAAAAGCTGATTAGTCAAACCTGGAACAATCCGTACATGGATATCCGGATGCACGGACTTTAGCCTCGCTAGCGCAATCGGCACTAGTCCAGTCAGGGTCGTTGGAACGGCACCCAAAGTTATTTCACCAGAGAGTTCGTTGTTCGACTTCACCCTTTCCGCCAAACCATCATATGCGGCCACCACCGCAGCGGCCTCTCCGACGAACGTTAGCCCGGTATGAGTAAGTTTGGGCGATTTGGCTGATCGGTCAAATAATTCGAGCCCCAACGTAACCTCCAGATTCCGCATCTGGTGACTGACCGCCGACGGGGTTAGATGCTCCGCTTCTGACGCGGCACGGAAGCTACCATGTCGATGAACTGCTATTAGAGTTCGCAGTGACCGAATGCTCATTCCGGTAACCTCGCTACCGCCTAATCCGTGATCGATATGTGAAAGTTTTTCACCAATTAGTCAAAGAAATTTCGTTTTTGTTCATTTTTGTTGGAGTGTAACTTGCGCATAGCATGCCCAAAGAAATCAAACCCAGAGGTGCTTATGGTTGCTCCCAAATCCAACGCCTATACTTCCATCGTTGCCAAACCCTTCGCTCCAAACCTTGGCGCCGAGATCTACGGAGTCGATTTGAGCCAGCCTGTGCCTGACGATCAGTTTGCTGAGATCTGCGACGCCTTTCACACCTACCAGGTGCTGTTCTTCAAAGAGCAGAAGGAAATACCGCCTACGCAGCACATCGAATTTGGGAAACGTTTTGGACCGCTTCATGCGCACCCTGCGGCCCCGACAATGGAAGGATATCCAGAGATATTCGAAATCCATGCAACGAAGAATTCCAAAGTAGCCAACGGTGAGTTCTGGCACTCTGACGTCTCTTGCGATGAAACGCCGCCCCTTGGAACTATGCTACAAATCCATATCGCCCCCCCCTGTGGCGGGGACACTATGTTCAGTGATATGTATGCGGCCTACGACGATCTTTCTGAGCCGATAAAAAATATGATCAACGGATTATCTGCGTTTCATAGCTCAGAGCATATCTATAAAGGCCGCTATAGCGACCGTGGACAAAAAGACAGCGATATTGACTGTCCCGAAGCAGTTCATCCGATTGTTAGAACTCATCCGGAAACGGGCCGGAAATCGCTGTTTGTGAACCGAACATTTACCACAAAAATATTGGGCATGTCGGATAAGGAAAGCGACGCGATCCTCAACATGCTTTTCGAGCATGCAGAGCAAATCAACTATCAAATCCGGTTCAGGTGGTCGCTCAACGACATGGCCTTTTGGGACAACCGGTGCTGTATGCATCGCGCTATCTGGGACTATTGGCCCGCAGAGCGAAAAGGGCGACGTGTGACCGTGAAAGGCGATAGACCTGTTTAGTACCGACCGAGCCGAATTGCTCTAGCCGAGTTCGTTATACGGGAAACACGTTAGCGACCAAAGGTTAGTTGAACTTCCACTTCGGGCTCTTAGCAGACATCTACGCCAGTTTGCCTATGGGACACGATTTTCACGGCTATTTTCCAGCGGGATCCGACTTCTCACCTTCGCCAGACCGAACAATTTGCGTTTCGTTCGAATTTAAGGGCTCCAGCAGTTCGAATGCGTCATCCGCGTTGC
>NZ_JBQFRV010000029.1:0-21548 GCF_056537565.1 Ruegeria sp. C8 | reverse complement strand
GCACATTGCTACCTTCGAGGAGTTTCCTCCGATCCCCCCAGGAACGCCGGACCCCTACGAACCACCCACTGACTGAAGGGCGGCTTTGTCCGCGCAATAGGCCTTGATGAAACACGTGGCGAAGGGCCGGATCGAACCCACTTTGCCTAAAGCGTGATGCCCACAGATGTCCGGTCTTATACAGGTGGGTACAAACCTGACGAAACGACCGTTTCTGCTAGAGGGTTTTTCTCCACGAGGTTTTTCCTCATTTTGCGATGCCCGTAGATCGGTCCCGTAGTTGTTTGTATTGTTCGGTGTAAGCCAAAGCTAAAAATGCTGCGGTTGTGATGAATGTCCGCTTAGTTCCTTAGTGCGACGCAGACTTGAAGCTTGTCGCATCTGTCACCTAGATAGGGTTCAGGTGGGATCGCGGTAGCTTAGCAGGTTGGTCTTTTCCGGCTCAATCCTTCTATTCGACTGCGTGCTTGAATACTGCAGCCTTAGTCGCGTCGCGGACACTCGCAACGTTCAACTAAAAATCCTTGCAGGCCCTAGCATTAGAATTTGTGCGGCAGGAGCACAACAAATGCTTAAAAAACTGCTTCTTTGAAAAGTAGCTGCCCTTTCATAAACTTGTGCTGTGACTATTTCAAAACCATTTGATTGGGATTTGCGTCGACTTCTGCAAATGTCTCCCTTGCTTCCAACCCCACTTTCGCAAGTAAAGTCAAACCGGTGAGACACCGTTTACATTGAGATAGATCGCGTAAAGGCTGCTTGTTCCGGTCGCGAACAACCGGTTCAGCTTGGCGCCGCCAAAACATATATTCCCTACCATCTCGGGTATGTGCAACTTGCCGATCAAATCTCCTTGTGGGTTCAGGCAATGAACACCGTCTGCAGCAGAACTCCAGATGCGGCCTTCACGGTCTGGCCTGAAACCATCGAACAGCCCCGCCGAACAATTGGCAAACACCTCGCCGCCCGTCAGAGTTCTTCCGTCGCTCGCGACGCCGAATCTGCGAATATGCGCCGGGCCATCTGGGTCATGGGTGACGCCCGTGTCGGAAATGTAGAGAGCGCTCTCGTC
Source organism: Ruegeria sp. C8 (assembly GCF_056537565.1). Classification (NCBI taxonomy): domain Bacteria; kingdom Pseudomonadati; phylum Pseudomonadota; class Alphaproteobacteria; order Rhodobacterales; family Roseobacteraceae; genus Ruegeria; species Ruegeria sp. C8. The sequence continues at coordinate 20,476 of NZ_JBQFRV010000029.1, read as the reverse complement.
CGGCGAAAAGGCCAAGCCGTTGGGTTTCACGAAGTCGGTGGCAACGGCTGCCACCTCGCCTGATGTCGGATCCAAACGAAACACATGACACGCCCCGATCTCACTTTCGGCGCGTTCGCCTTCATAGTCCATCATGATCCCGTAGGAGGGATCGGTGAACCAGATCGACCCGTCCGATTTGACGACAACATCATTCGGCGAGTTTAAACGCTTTCCCTTCCAAGCGTCCGCTAGAACCGTGATAGAGCCGTCATGTTCAGTCCTTGTGACACGCCGGGTCAGATGTTCGCATGACACCAGCCGACCCTCCCGATCCACCGTGTTGCCGTTGGCATTGTTCGAGGGCTGCCGAAACACTGAGACCGATCCATCGGTGTCATCCCAGCGCATCAGACGGTTGTTGGGGATATCAGACCAGACCAGATAGCGCCCGGCGGCAAACCAGGCCGGCCCTTCGGACCAACGCGCACCGGTCCACAACCGTTCGACCCGCGCGTGGCCAATGAAACAGGCTTCGAACTCTTTTTCGATGACCTCAAATCCGGTGCCCTCCAGAACGCCGTACATCCATTTTCTCCTTTGTTTGTCCTTTAGCCGCCGCCGAACCTGTGCGTTCGTGGCGTTTTGGGGTCAGGCCACAGACGGCCTGACGTGGATCCTCAGCCCTGGAGTTCATTCGGCAGCAAAGCACCAGGCATGTTCTGATAACTGACCGGGCGCAGCCATCGTGCAATACCGAAAGTACCGACAGAAGTCGCGCGCACGTCGGTGCTAGCCGGGTAAGGCCCGCCATGCATCATCGCCGAGCACACCTCGACACCCGTGGGAAAGCCATTGGCCAACAAACGTCCGGCTTTCTCTTCGAGAATGGGCATTAGGGTGCTGGCGAAGTCATGATCTGCGTCATCCATGTGCACCGTCAGGGTCAGTTGGCCTTCCAGCCCTTCGGCGAGCGCCACCATCTGGTCCGTGTCGTCGCACAGAACGATGATGCCAGCCGCACCGAATACTTCGTGTTGCAGTTTGGGGTTTGCCATCCACTGTTCCGCGTTGACTTTGAACAACGCAGGCAGGGCTGCGCGTTTTCCAGCCGCGACACCGCAGGATGTGACCTCGGTCATCAGATCGCGGAAGGCACGCACGCCCTGTTCATAAGCCACGTGGATGCCGTCGGTCAGCATCTTCTGCTCGGCGGTTCGGTTCAGTGCGTCAACACAGGCGGTTTCCAACGCATCCGCATCCGGGCCTTTCAGCATCACGGCAACGCCGGGGTTGGTGCAGAACTGCCCGGCCCCCATGGTCAGAGACGCGGCCCAGCCCGCGCCGATCTCTGCCGCTCGCGCATCCATAGCGGTGGGCAGACAGAACATCGGGTTGACCGAGCCAAGTTCGCCGTAAAACGGAATCGGGTTTAGGCGCGCATGGCACAGATCATAAAGCGCCCTGCCACCGGCCAATGATCCGGTGAAGCCAACCGCCCGAATATCGGGATGTTGCACTAGGACCGATCCGACCTCGCGCCCTGACCCCTGCACGATCTGGAACGTGCCTGCGGGCATGTCGCAGAACTCAATCGCCTTGGCGATGGCCTGAGCCACCAATTCAGCGGTACCCGCATGGGCGCTGTGGCCCTTGACGATCACAGGGCATCCAGCGGCCAAAGCCGAGGCGGTGTCCCCGCCCGCCGTTGAAAAGGCGAGCGGGAAGTTCGACGCACCAAAGACGGCCACCGGGCCGATGGCTTTGTGCGTCAGGCGCAGATCAGGACGGGGGAGTGGCGTCCGATCAGGAAGTGCGCCGTCTTTGCGGATATCGAGATACCCGGTCTCTTCGATCAGATCGGCAAACATGCGCAACTGCCCGGTGGTGCGGCCGCGTTCGCCCACCAGGCGCACCTCGGGCAGTCCAGTCTCTGCCATGCCGGTCTGGGTAATCTCCTCCCCCAAAACATCCATCTGCTCAGCAATCGTGCGCAGGAACGCTGCTCGCTCGGCCCGCGATTTGCCCGCAAACGCGCGAAAGTCACGGCGAGCGGCTCGACAAGCCTCGTCGACCTGCGCAGCTGTCGCCTGCGCAAAGTTCTGCCCGTCCAGATCATCTGAGGCACGCTGGTTTTCTGAGCCGACCCAGTTTCCGTCGATCAGGTTTTGTCCAAGGATCATCTTATTTTCCCCACTTCAGGACCATCGGGTCCAACGGTTTCAAGAGGTCGATCAAACGGTCGCGGATCGCCGGTTGAAGCGGGTCAATCGGGTGACGACAGAACTCGGACCGGATCACGCCGCCTTCGACCATCGCCGCCTTGCAGGACTGCCAGCCGCATTGGCGGTTTTCGTGGTTGATCACCATCGCCACCCGCCCATAGGCGGCGGTTGCCTCATCAAAGCGACCTGCCTGGTGATGGGTGATGACCGGCTTGATCTGGTCCACGATCATACCCGAGGTCATCGACCCCGTGGCTCCCGCATCCAGATCGGCCAGCAGGGTGATCCCCTCTTCCCCATCAAACGGCGCTTCAATCGCGTCGCCCCCTTCGGCAATCAGCGCACGCAGCTTGTTGGCGGCACGGGGACATTCGATCTTGAACAGCTTCACCATCTCGATCTCTTGCGCCATGCGCACCAGCAGAGGCACCGGCAGGTCGACACCCGACAAAGGCGCATCCTGAACCATAATCGGAATGCCGACCTCGCCCACCGCAGCAAACTGCTCGAAGGTCTGCTGTGCATTCCCTTTCAGAAGCGCCCCGTGATAGGGCGGCATCATCATCACGATGTCCGCACCCAAGTCCTTGGCAAATTGCGCCCTTTCCACCGCGATCTGAGTAGCGAAATGGCTGATCGTCACGATCATTGGAACACGTCCCGCGACGTGCTCCAGACTGAGCCGGGTCAAAGTCTCGCGCTCGGCGTCCGAGATCAGGAACTGTTCGGAGAAATTCGCCAGAACACAGATCCCATCCGCGCCCTGATCAATCAGACAATCAAGAACGCGTTTCATCCCATCCAGATCAAGCGTTCCGTCCTCGTTGAACGGTGTTGGCGCAACTGGCCAAATACCGGTGTAGGTCATGATTTACTCCGTAATCTGGAAGTGTTTGAGGTGTTTGTCCGTGATTTCGATCCCAAGACCCGGCGTATCGTCATCCAGATCAAGGAACCCATCAACGGCTTCGGGGTCACCTTCGAAGATGTAATAGAAAAGCTCATTTCCGACCTCGACATCAAAGACGGGGAAGTACTCGCTGATCATGCAATTGGCGTTGGCCATGGTCAGATGGTAATTGTGCATCTGGCCCGCATGGGGGATCACAGGCACCTGAAACGCCTCGGCAATCGCGTTGATCTTCTGCGCTGCGGTGATGCCACCCACCCGGTTCGTGTCATATTGCAGGACCGATACGGCCTTTTTCTCGATCAGGTCTTTGCAGCCGATGACCGAGAATTCATGCTCACCGCCAGAGACTGGCACGATATTCATCGCATTCAACTCGCGGTAGCCTTCGACATCGTCGGCGATCACCGGCTCTTCCAGCCAGCGGGGTTCATATTTGACGAGTTTGGGCAGCATCCGCTTGGTGTAGTCGAGATTCCAGCCCATGTAGCATTCGAGCATGAGATCGACGTCATAGCCGATGACCTCGCGCACGGCCTCGACCCGTTTGAGGTTCTCGCGCATCCCAGCCATACCATCTTTGGGCCCCCAGCCGAACCGCATCTTGTAGGCGGAGTAGCCGTTCTTTCGCGCCTTGGCGGCCTCGGCCTGCATTACGTCGATGGGACCGGAGTAGAGCTTGGAGTAATAAACCGGGATCTTCTCTTTGGTGCGCCCGCCCAGCAGTTTGAACACAGGCTTACCCGCCAGCTTGCCCATCAGGTCCCAGATCGCCAGATCGACGGCCGAGATCGCCGTCATCCCGATCCCCTTGCGCCCCCAGGCGTGGCTGCGCCGGTACATCTTTTCCCAGAGGTAAGCATAGTCGAACGGGTCTTCGCCGATCACCAGCGGAGCAAACCATTCGTCAATGGCCGCCTTGACCACCGAAGGAGCCAAGGCCGCGTTGCCGATACCGATGGTGCCGTCTTCGGTCTCGACCTCGCAGGTTAGCCATTGGTGGAACCGGAAAGACGACATCGCATCGCCTTTTTCGTAAAGCACGTCTGAGGCGTTGGTGCAGAAATTGCCCGTCGGCGGCACGGTTGGTCCAGTCCAGTTCCAGACGCGGGTGCGCACGGATTTAATCTTGGTCATCTTGGTCTCCTCAGTCCGCGCTGCGTTCGGCGCGATGTGTTTTGGCCATGCGCACCAGCAGATCGAACGCCTGCCGCATTGCGCCCGGATTGGCCTTGTTCTGTCCGGCGATATCAAAGGCCGTGCCATGCGCGGGGGTGGCGACCGGGATGGGTAAGCCGCCGGCCACGGTCACGCCGCGCTCAAAGCCCATCAGCTTGATCGCGATCTGGCCCTGGTCGTGATACATGGTCACAACCGCATCGACCTCGCCCCGCTGCGCCTTGAGGAACACGGTGTCCGAGGGCCACGGGCCGGTCACATTCAACTGTTTCTGCTGCGCCTTGCGCACGGCGGGCTCCAGAATGTCGATCTCCTCCCGGCCAAACTTGCCATTGTCGCCAGCATGGGGGTTCAGCGCCGCCACTGCGATGTTGGGGCGAGCTTTGCCCGCCTTGCGCAGCGTGTCATTGGCCAGATTGACCGCCTTCAATATCCCCTCTTCAGTGATATTGGCCGCCACATCCTTCAACCCGATATGTGAGGTCACGCGGGTCGTCATCAGCTCATCCAGAACGTTGAGTTCAGAGTGATAGCCGGTATGCCCCATGTAGCTCGCCATGTAGCGGTGCTCGTCCTCGGCATTCAGCCCGGCGGCGGTCATCGCGGCCTTGTTGAACGGGCCGAACAGGATACCATCCACCTTTCCCGCCATCGCCAGATCCATTGCTTTGTCGAGACAGCGGAGCGACGTCGTACCGCCCTCGACGGTGAACTCCGCGATCTTCACGTCCTCGGGCGCGATGGTGTCGAGTTCAAGATGTGACAGGCCCGGTTGATTTGCCACTGCATCCACCGTGTTGATCGGCACGTTCAGATCAGCCTGTTCCGCGCCGCGCCTCCACAGATGACTGTCTCCAACAAGCACAATATCCGCGGCCTCCTGCACGCCGTCCTGATTGAGCAGTTTGGCGATCAGTTCCGGGCCGATCCCCGAAGGGTCGCCGGGCACAATTGCGATACGAGGCTTAGTCATGCCGCGTTCTCCCAGTGTTTTGAAAATCCGTCGGGCAAGATGACCATCACGTCCGGTTCCTTGCCCGTATCAAAGGTCTGCACAACCTCGAACGTATCAAGATTGAACCGCTGCACCTGTTCGCAATCGATGGCGATATAGGCAAAGGCGGCCTCATCATCGATGCATAGTGCCAGCGGGTTCGCGGGTGTTTTCTGTTCGTGCAGCATCTCGCCCGTAGCTTCATCGAATACCGAGAACGACCCCCCGAAATGGTTCATCGTCACCAACCGGTTGCGTTTCTCGTCGTAGTAGATGCGGCAGGGATCATCTGGCGTAGGAAAGGTGCGCTCGATCTCAAGCGTGTTGGTGTTGACCACGGCTACGGTGTTCGAGATACGCTGCGAGGTATAGAGCGTCTGTGCCTGTTCCCGCAGGCAACGCCCTTCAGGTTTCTTTCCGGTCTTGATTGGGATCGGCGAAACCGACGCATCATATGGATTGAACACGGTAACATTGCCCGAGGTCAGGTTCATTGAATACGCTGTGTGTCCGTCCCTGGTCAGCGCAAACAGATGGCACTTGGTGCCGCCGGTTGGCGTGATGTGATCCCAGCCTTGATCGAAGGCACGCGGGTTTTCCTTGACCAGCAGATGGCCTGTCCATTCGGACAGCACGTAGAGACGCCCCTGCCCGTCTAGCCCAATCCCGTGCGGACGGGCATGCTCGCCCAGATCGTAGCTGTGCACGATTTCCTGTTTGCGGATGTCGATCACGATCACGGACCGACCGTCGGTGCCTTCGATACCGGAATTTTGCACGCCGTAATGACCGACATAGGCATAGTGAAACTCGTCATCGACCACGAACTCATGAGGGAAATGCGGCAGATCCAACCGCCCCTGCCGGGCACCGGTTTCAATGTCATACCAGCTTACGCAATGGCTGCATTTTTCAATCAACATCATGGATTGCGCCATTCGGGCTCTCTCCGTCTTTGGTTACTTCAGGTGCCTGCGGCCAGCCCTAACGGGCCAGCCACAGGCGAGTTTCTTAGCGCTCCAATGCGCCCACGCCCGAGAAGCGGAACGCTTCTTGTTCCAGCGCATCGATCTCCTCAGCGCTCATCTGGTCATGCGCGACGGTGATCCGGCCCAAGAACACAAAGGGCAGTTCGTCCTGCCGGCCCTCCATATGCGCCTTGATCGCTTCGGCTGTCGCCGCCCCCACATCGTCACCCATGCGCATCGGGGTCGCGTCCAGCTCGCCCCGGCGAATGGCGTCCAGCTCAAGGCCGGTGCCGCCCCAACCGGTCGAGAACACGTCTTTCTCTTTGCCGACCGCAAGCTGAGCTTCGACCGACCCCATGGCCATCGCGGTGTTGGCGTTATGGATGATGGTGGCTTCTGGATAGGCTTGCAGGATCAGGCTGGTGCCCTCAAAGCCGCCTTCGCGCTGGTACTCACCGTAATGCTCGTAAACGGTAGTCCAGTTGCCTTTCTCCTCAACGCAAGCCTTGAAATCACCCGACCGCTGGTCGTCGGTGATGCCAGGAATTCCGCGGTTCATCGCCATCGTGACGTCACTGCCCAGCCGTTCCAGCATATAGTCGCACATGGTCAGAGCACCGGCGGCAGAGCTGAAGTCGAACCACGCATCAGGCTGATTTATCAGCTCTTTTGGTGGCGTGTGGAAGGCCCAGACGAAGGTCGCAAACCCGTCATTTCCGGCCATCTTGTCGATATTGTCAGCCTGAATAGCCAGTTCCGACGGGCCAAAGATCACGAAGTCATACAGGTCCGCATCCTGAACCACCTGGTTGGCATAGGTCGATTGCAGACTGTGTTCGATCTGACGGCTGGCGAATTCGGTGGTTTCATACTCAATGCCCAACTCGTCCAGACGTTTGGTCATCGCCAGATAGTTGCGCGCCCAGAAGTCGGAGGTGTCAGCAGAAGGATAGATCAGTGCGATCTGCAAAGGTGCATCCTGAGTGCCTTCATACTTGACCGCTTCGGCCCCTGTCATCGCCTGCAAGGCTTCCAACTTGCCGTCGGCGTTAACCTCGCCCGGGACCCAGTAGTCCCGATCTTCGATACCCGGCAGTTCCTTAAGCGGTAGCTTTCCGTGCCCATCAGCAAAGGCTGCAGTGGCACAAAGGCAAAATGCGCTTGTCGTCAGTAGTGCTTTGTTCAATTGTTTCACGGTAAGTCCTCCCTTTCGCGAACATTGTGGGGCCTTGCAGGTGCGCCAGGACTCCTACCTCCGGGCGCACCACTTTTGTTTGCCTTAGCCGCTTGGCGTAGGCTCGGTTGCCAGTCCCGCCCCTAGGGCAAGCAACAGGATTAATGCGCCGATCAGAGCGGCCGAGAAGCGGATCAGTTTTTGCGCCTCTTTGCTGCGCAGACCCGCCAGAAGGCCCTGCGCCCCGTCACGGTCTTTCTTTTGCATCCAGGTGTAGAGCGCGACCGAGCTGACGATCACCACGCCCGAGGCGACGGATTGCCAGAAGAACTCGATCCGCAGAGTCACCAGTGCGTTGATCATCATCGACAGCAGCAGCACACCGGCCAGAGAGCCCAGCATCGAAGCGCGTCCACCGAACAGGGACGTGCCGCCCACAACAACCGCCGCAATCACATGCAGGTTGAAATACGGGGCCGAGGTCGCCTGAATGGCGTTCAGCTTTCCGGTCAGCATGACACCGGCCATCGCGGCAGCGGCACCCATCAGCACATAGGCATAGATCTTGTGTCGATCGACGGCCACACCGGTCATTTCACTGGCTTCGGGGTTTGAACCGATGGCGATGGTGTAGCGCCCGAAATAGGTGCGGGTCAGCACAACGTAGCCAATGGCCATTGTGATCAGGCCCAGCACCACCGGCACGGGAATGAAACCTGGGATCTGACCACGTCCGATTTCGGTGATGAGATCGGGGAAACGGGCCAGCACCAGACCTTTGGCAATCACCAGTGCCAGACCGCGATAGACGAGGTCCATCGCCAGAGTGCCGATCAGATCAGGTACCTTGAACCGGGTAATAACCAGACCGTTGATCAATCCCATAATCGCGCCCAGCACAATCGCCAGAGGTACGGCTACCCAGGCCGGAAAACCATATTGCTTCACAAGAAAGGCCATGAGAATGGCCGACAGTGCCGCAATCGAGCCAATCGACAGATCAATCCCGCGCTGGGTGATGACAAAGGTCATCGCCATTGCCATCGGCATATACAGCGCCGCATCCAGCAGGATCAGATTGAGATTGGTCAGACGGAAATACCGGGCTGGTTCCGCAATCCCCATGAAGATGAGAATGGCCAGGATCATCACCATTGGCCCGATAAAGGCCAGATAGGGCTCCAACCGGTCCATGATGGTTCTTTGTTCAGTGTTTGTCATCGCCGCGGACATAATGTTCTCCTTCACGCAGCTGCATCCTGGGCGCCGACAATCAGGCCCAGAACGTCTTGAACGGAACTCTCCGCAGTTTTGACAACGCCAACGGCGCGGCCCCTGCGTTGCACATGCACGCGGTCCGCCACTTCGAACACGTCATCCAGGGAGTGCGAAATCAGGATCACGGCAAGGCCCTGTTCACGCAGCGCCTTGATCAGCTTCAGCGTCCGTGCCGTTTCCTGTGGCCCAAGTGCGGCAGTGGGTTCGTCCATCACCAGCAAGCGCAGGTCTTCGTGATAAACCGCGCGCGAGATCGCGACCGCCTGACGTTGCCCGCCTGACAGGCTTTCCGTCATCACATCCATCGACCGCAGCCGCACACCAAGACGTTCTTCCAGAACCCGAGCCGCCTCAGACTTCATGCGTTTGTTGTCCAGAAACGGAATGCCGAACACGTTTTTGGTCAACTCGTTGCCCAGAAACATATTGGCCGCAGGGGAAAGGTGATCAGCCAGTGCGAGGGTCTGGTAAACCGCATCAATCCCGTTTGCGATTGCGTCAGAGTGGCTGGCCATCTCCAACGGTTTTCCATCCATCAGGATGTGGCCTTCGGTGGGCTGATACACTCCGGTCAGGATCTTGATCAGGGTGGATTTTCCCGCCCCGTTGTCCCCGACGATGGCGAGTACTTCTCCTGCATAGGCCGCCAGATCGACGTCCTGCAGCGCGGTCACCCCGCCGAAGCGTTTGGTTATTCCCAGCATTTGAACCAATGGCTGTTCGCTCATGGTTTCCTCCTTTGCGCAAAGCTCCGCCATGGCGGTCGAAAGGCCGCTGAGCTGGCTCTGTGCTGTGTCATCTTTTCGAGCGGGGCCCTCGCCATTTCAGGCAAGGACCACCGGAACGGTTACTTGCCCCAGATCTTTGCGTAGGCTTCGCGATAAGGGCTGTCCGGGTCGAACTGATTGCTATCGCCCAGCTTGGCCAGACCTTCCTCCGTCACCAGTGCGGGCGACGTGACATAGCCCGAGCATGCCTCGCCCTGAATGGCACGGTTCAGTTCATCGACCAGTTGCCAGCCTTGCAGGTTGAGTGGCTCGGCCACGGTGATTGTCTGGTAGTTGCCGCTGCGGATACGCTGGAAGGCAGCCTCTGAGCCATCACCAGCCGAGCCCGCTTGAGGCCCGTCGTCTGACGAGATACCCGCCGCCGCCAATGCAGGTCCCATGAAGTCAAAATACAGATCGTTGATCGCTAGCGCGTGTGTCCACTGGTCGCCGTATTTCTGCAGCAGACTCGTGGTCAAAGGTCCCATTCGGGCCGAGGTATCGGCGATCGGAGTATCGACATATTCCAGCACCGTACCGCCCGCAGCCTCGATGGTTTCTTTGATCCGGTCGGCCTTGTCGATGGCGATCTGATAGGTCGAGTCGGTAAAGATGATTGCGCCAACCCCGTCGCCGCCGTCTTCCATGGCCCATTCAGCAGCCACTTCGGACACTGTCATCGCGTCGGTTGAGACATTGGCAAAAATGCCTCCCGGCGCGTCACATCCGATCTTGGGACCCGAGTGCCACGCGACCATCGGGATTCCTGCGCTGACAACACCCTCTAGTGCTGCCTGTTGTTCAACAGCGTCAAAGCCGTTGATGATGATCCCATCCGGCTGCAACGCTAGTGCCTGGCCGATGGCTCCGGTCCGCCCCTGAATAGAACCGGCTCCGTCCAGTACGCGAACGTCCCAGCCAATGGTGCCAACTGCTTCTTCGACGCCATTGGTGACCCCGAGAATGCCTCCATTTTTTAGATCGCCCGCGACGACGACAATGGATTTGCCTTCAGCAGCTGTCGGTCCACTGGTTGGCCCGTCAAACGCCGTCTCGGCGGCGAGCGGAAATCCCAAGCCTGTCAGAAGCGCGGCGGCGGATACCGCCATGAAAGTCCGTTTCAGCATAATCTCCTCCCTTATGCTGTTTACTTTTTGGCGCCTTTGCGACGCTGAGCGTAACCGGCGATACCGATTGCAATCAGAAGCGTGACACCGTTGAACATCGGCTCGACCCAGAAGGATCCACCGAATTGCTGAATGCCCGAGATACCAACAGCCAGGATCGCGACACCCACGACTGTTCCCCAAACATTCACGCGTCCCGGCTTGATGGTCGTGGACCCAAGAAAGGCCCCGACCAAAGCAGGTAACAGGAATTCAAGACCGACCGAAGCTTGCCCGATCCGCAATTTCGACGCCAGCAACACCCCGGCAAAGGCGGTGATCAGGCCTGATGACATGAAAGCGCCTATAACGAATTTCCGGGTCGGAATACCGTTCAACTGCGCAGCACGCTGATTGGCGCCGATCGCGTAGAGGTACCGACCGATTGGCGTGTATTCCAGGATCAGCCACATCGCGACAGTGATCGCCAGAACGTAGAAGCCAGTGATAGGTAGACCGAATACAAAGGTGCCGTTGATGGCATAGAAACTCTCCGGCAACGCGCCGACCATCTGACGTCCGCCCGTGTGCCACAGCGCCAGCGCATACAGGACCGTGCCTGTGCCCAGCGTGGCAATAAAGCTGTCGATCTTGGCGACCTCGACCAGCAGACCGTTTAGGAAACCAGTCAGCAAACCCAGCAACAGAACAATCGCCACCGCAATCGGCCATGGAATGCCGTACAAGGTCTGCAGAGAGATCGCCAGGATATGCCACAGCACGATGCCGTACCCGACCGTCAGGTCAATACGACCTGCTGCCATCGGTATCATCGCCCCCAACGACAAAAGCGCAATGATCGCCTTGTCCGAGATAATCGCCCGCAGGTTCAGAAGCGTTGGGAAGGTGTTTGGCAGAAGGATCGAAAACAGGATGATCAGAAAACCTGTCAGCAAAACCAGCCCGTAAACCGGCAAGAACCTGAGAATTCGGGTTTTTAGCGAGGCGTCTTTCAACTCGGCCTTTGTCGGTTCCAGCGCATTGGATTCAAGCGATTGCATAGACGTATTCCTTAACTCGCCACGGCGTTCGAGGCCGAGGCAGCCTGTATCAGGTTTTCAGTGGTCAGTTCGGTGCCGGTTAACTCGCGCACGATCTGACCCTGGCTGAAGACAATGGCGCGGTGGCAGATGGCGGCGACTTCTTCGAAGTCAGTTGAAACGACGATGATGCCAACACCCTCTTCCATCGCGCGGTTCAACAGCGCGTAGATTTCAGCTTTTGCGCCAACATCGACACCTGCGGTCGGGTCTTCGCAGATCAACAGTTTGCGTTTGGTTTCAAGCCAGCGCCCGATGACAACTTTTTGCTGGTTGCCACCCGACAGGCTTTCAATCGTCATGCTCTGATCATTGGGAGACAAGGCCACGTCGGCACCGATCCGCGCGGCGCTCTCTGCCTCGGCCCGGTGGCCCATGAACGATAGCAAGGACCGCCCGATGGCCGCTGGATTCAGGAACGTATTCTCGCGGATGGTCAGCGACATGGCGACCGATTCCTCGGTTCTATCCCGCGCCACCAAACCGATCCCGGACGCCATCGCGGTCTGCGGAGAGCTTAAGTCAGGCGTTTCACCATGCAGGGTAATCTGGCCACTAAACCCCTCCGACCCGAACAGCGCGCGCGATACATTCTCGTGCCCTGCCCCGCGAAGCCCGACAAGCCCGACGATTTCATTTGTCTGCAACTTGAAACTGACGTTATGCGCTGCTTCCATGTTCAGGCCAGACACCTCAAGCAGCGTCGCACCCGGAGGTGCGTCTGGCTTCATCACCTGCCGTGTCTTGCGACCGACGATCATGTAAACTAGCTCTTCGGGAGTTGTATGGTCGATGCTGCGCAGACCGACCATCTCGCCGTCTCGTAGCACGGCAACCCGGTCAGCAATCTGAAATATCTCGTCCAGCCGATGCGACACGTAGATCATGCCGACGCCTTGTTCCTTCAACGGGCGCAGCGCTTCGAACAGTCGCTCGACCTCATCTGCGGGCAGAGATGCGGTTGGTTCATCCAGAACCAAATAGTCGCAATCCACCGCCAAAGCGCGGGCAATCGCGACCAGAGATTTCTCGGTTCGCGACAAGTCCTGCACCCGCGTGGTTGGCTCGAATTCACACCCCACCTTGTCCAGCGCGTCTTGTGCAAAGCTCTCTACAGATTTCCAATTGATCAGACCGCCTTTGCGGGAATAGCCCAGAGCAAGCGCAATGTTCTCGGCCACGGTCATCCATTCGATCATGCCCAGATCCTGGTGGATAAAGGCAACGGACTGACGCTCGCCAAAACCACCCGGGCGATGTTCGTAGGGTTCGCCATTGATCAGAACCCGCCCTTCATCCGCCTTGTGAATGCCGCCAAGGATTTTGATGAGGGTCGATTTGCCAGCTCCGTTTTCGCCAAGCAGGGCAACAATCTCACCACGCTCGACGTTTAGCGAAACATCCCGCAGCGCATAGGTGCCGCCAAAATGCTTCTTTATCCCGTCAAAGAACAGATTGTTTTGTGCAGTGCCGGGCACGGCAGTCTCCTCCTGGACCTGGGTGACCCTGATGCTCCTCAACATCGTATTGAGTTACCCGTAACGTTACGCTAGCATTCGCACAGACCCGGTCATTGTCAATAAAAAAGAGTTACCCGTAACGTAAATGAGCAGTGATACTGATAAATCAAGCAAAAACAACAAAGTAAGCCTTGCTGAGGTGGCGAAGGCTGCGGGCGTGTCGAAGATGACAGCCAGCCGAGTCCTGCGCGACGAAGGTGGGTTTTCGGAAAAAACGCGCGCCAAGGTCATGGCCGAAGTGGACAGGTTGGGCTACCTGCCGAATCGCTTGGCGACCGTTTTCGCGGGTGACAAGAAGTCTACTTTCGTCGGGGTCAGCATCCCCGAATTGGGCAACGAAATCTTCGCGCAGGTTCTGGAGGGCATCGACCGCAAACTCGGCGCTTTCGGGCACCAGACTGTGCTCGGCCTCACCGAGCACGAAATCGACCATGAGGAAAAATGGATCGAGACCGTGCTGTCCTGGCAACCTGCCGGGCTGATTATCACAGGTCGCTCGCACAGCCAAAAAGCGATCCAGATGCTGCGAGGCGCAGGCATCCCACTGGTCGAAATCTGGGATTTCAATTCAAGCCCGTTGGACATGTGCGTGGGGCTCAACCACTTTGACAGCGGCTACAGTATGGGTCGTTATCTGGCTGGAATGGAGTATCAAAAGTTCGGCTATGTCGGCACTTCACATGACGTCGCAAATGCCGCAACCGCACGTCTGAACGGCTTTTCCAAGGCCATCGAAGATGCAAACGGGCGGCTTGAAAAACAACTACTGCTGAAGGACACGCCAGGCTTCTATACCGGATTTTACGGCACCGAGCAGCTGCTTGCCTCCCACCGCGATATCGAAGTTGTTTTCTACCAGAACGACAATATGGCGATTGGCGGGCTTCACTATGCTCAAAAAATCGGATTGAGCGTTCCGAACGACATTGGAATTGCCGGATGGGGCGACTTACCCATTTCAGCGATTCAACCCTATCGGTTGACGTCAATTGCAGTACCCCACCTTAAGATTGGACAGATCGCAGCCGAGATGGTTCTGGCCCAAATCAATGGAGAGCCAACGAAGTCCACCAAGGACGTCGGATTTCGGCTTATTCCTGGGAGTACGGTGAGAAAAAAAATCTGACCGAATGGGTAAGTTGGGAACAGCCAGCAAGGAAGCGCATGGAAAGTTCCCAGATTTTCCCGGCTCACAACGGATATTGAGCAAAGCTTTCGATTGCTGTGGTTGCCGCCCGCATAGCGGTCATTCAGAAACCGTAAATCAATTCGAAAAGCAGAAATGACGGCTGGGCGGAACAAACCAGACTTTTGCGATTGGAAAAGGCATGTCCACTTGTCCCCGTCCCGGACCTTGTTGTCACGATGTCTAAGAGCGTATTGTCCGATAGCTCTTATGTTTCCCAAGGAGGCTTTGCCCCTATCTCTGCAACCAGAAAGTCCATGAACACCCTCACTTTTGGGGACAGCACGTTGGACTTGGGATAGATCAGCCACAAGACATTGTCTTCACTGGCCTCAAAGTTTGGAAGAACCCGCACCAAACGGCCTGACTTCAGTTGGTCATGCACGCTCCAACGAGCATTCAAAGAAATACCTGCTCCTGCTAGTGTGGCGCGGACCTGGCTTTGACCGTCATCGATGATCAAGTGGCCTTTGGCTGAGGTAGGATCGAAGACAGCGTTTTCACCCGCCGGTCCTGTAAGTGACCGCGGTTGGAGGTTTTGGAAAGCGATCAGACGGTGGTTTGTCAAATCGGCTGGTGTATCGGGAACGCCATGCGTTTCGAGGTAGTGTGGCGCGGCACAAAGGATACGCTGGTCATCCGCCAGTTTGCGGCCCTTCAGGCTGGTGTCGACAAGTGGCGCGTTCCTGAGTGCTAGATCGTAGCTTCCTTCGATCAGATCGAACTGCACATCCGATAGGCGCAAATCGAGCGTGAGATCGGGGTGCTGTTCAAGAAACTTTGGCAGGATTGGCGCGATGTAGAGCTGTGCGAAACTGCTTGGCGCAGCAAAACGCAATGTACCTTTGATCGTTGTCATTTGCTTACCCAATGCAGCAAATGCCGCCTCTTCCTGCGCAATGATCTCACGGGCGAAGGGCAGGAAATCCGCTCCTTCCACTGACAACGACACTTTGCGTGTCGTGCGGTGCAAAAGCTCGAAACCGAGGTTCTGCTCCAGCTTGGCAAGCCTTGTGCTGGAAACCGCTGGGGCCATGCCCAGATCACGCCCCGCCGCGCTGATATTCAGCATGTCTGCTGCCCTAATAAACAATCGAAGCGCGTCTGTGTCTAAGCCCATTATATTTATTTTCCGAATTATCAATACATGATTGGGCAGTTTATCTTCAATTTGATCGAGGTTAAATCCCTTTTAAAGAGACAGCAAAGCTTAGGCAGGAGGCGCACATGACACGGACAGCCACCGTCAACTACCATGTTCACAAATCCTACCGGCAAGCCTTCGAGCTTGATGCTGGCGGGGTCGCTGGCAACCTGATTTCCCCTGAGTTGGTCGCGACATCCGTTGTGCTAGCAGACAACCGCACAACGACCTCATCAGTTTCATTTGCATGTGATGCTGTTGAAATCATGCCACTTGAAACGCAGGTCCGAGACTTTGCAGGCGACAGCTGGAAACCGAATTACGATGCGGAACTTAAAGCTATGCTGAAGGACAAGCTGGGTGCGAGAGAGGTCGTGGTTTTTGATCACACTGTTCGGGTGGATGACCCCGACGCAATACGTAAACCGGCGCGCAATGTTCATAGCGACTACAGCAAGGACGGAGCCGAACAACGGCTTATCGACTTGGTGGGTGCCGAGACCGCAGCGGAGTGGGCGCAAGGTCATTTTGCCTTTGTCAACGTATGGCGTCCTGTAGAGCATGCGATCAATTCGGCACCCTTGGGCTTTGTACGGCCGTCGTCTGTCGACCCGTCTGACTGGATTCTACTGGACCTGATCTATCCTGACCGCGTGGGGCAAATCATGGGGCTGGCGGGAAACCCCAAACATGAGTGGATCTATCAATCCAAAATGACAACGGATGAGGTCGCGGTCTTCAACATATATGACAATCAAGGCCTGGCTTCGATTGCTCATAGCGCCCTCGATATGGTCGAGGATCCAAACATCACTACCATTCGCAAAAGCATCGAAAGCCGCACTTTGGTGCGCTATTAAAGGAGGGCCAGACATGTTGGATGAAACGCAGCCGGCTGGGTTTGAGCAAATCAATTTGGCCTACAACCAGGTGTTCCGTCCCGGACGACTGAGCGTCGGTCTTGTATTGCCTCTCGAAGCTTATGCCGTCGGGGCAGAACCGACGCTACGAGGGCATTTGGAAGCGGCTCAGAAAGCCGAGGAGCTTGGGTTTGCGGCACTTTGGCTGCGGGACGTGCCCTTCAATGTTCCAAGCTTTGGCGACCCCGGGCAGGTTTTCGATCCATTTGTCTATCTGGGAGCGTTGGCAACGGCGACGGATCGGATTGCGCTTGGAACGTCGAGCGTGATCCTGCCTTTGCGTCACCCCGCTCATGTCGCCAAGGCAGCAGCGACGGCAGATGTGCTCTCTGCCGGGCGGTTGCTTTTGGGTGTCGCGTCCGGCGACCGGCCCGAGGAGTACCCGGCGATGAACCAGAGCTTTGAAGATCGCGGGGCACGTTTCCGCGATAGTGTTGAGTACATCCGCGCCGTTGAATCGGCTTACCCGACACATAAAAATGCACAGGGCAAACTGCATGGCGGGATTGATCTATTGCCAAAACCGCACGGGACGCGCCTGCCGATGCTCATTACCGGTGGCAGCCAACAATCACCTGATTGGGTAGCGCAGAACGGAGATGGCTGGATGACATATCCGCGCAATGCGGCGGCTCAGGGTCAAGTCATCTCAGATTACCGCAGACGCGTGAAAGCTGCAGGTCAACCGGATAAGCCTGTGATGCAATCGCTATACGTCGATGTTGTAGCCGACGCTGCCGCACCACCACGCCCAATCCATCTTGGGTTTCAGTCGGGCACCGACTTCCTGCGCAGTTATCTGCGCGAGATTGAAACGCTCGGGGTCAATCACGTCGCGCTGAACCTAAGGTTCAATCAAGCACCGATCGACACAACCCTCGAACATCTGGCGGACACTCTGCTGCCTGACTTTTCCTGAAGGATCAGACCGATGACCAAGACTATTCTCATTACAGGTTCAACCGACGGCATTGGCCTGCTGACAGCGAAGAAGCTGGCTGCCGGTGGGCACAAGGTGCTCCTCCATGGACGCAGCGCATCCAAATTGGAGAGCGCGGCTGCCGCCGTCGGAGGCGATGTCGAAACCTATGCCGCTGATCTCAGCGATTTGTCCGCGGTTCGAAAACTGGCCGAAAACGTTCAGGCGAAGCATCATAAACTGGATGTATTAATCAACAACGCCGGTGTGCTAAAAGCCCCTCAATCCGTGCTGGAAAATGGTCAGGACATCCGCTTTGTTGTGAACACGCTTGCACCGTATCTGCTGACCGAATTGCTTTTGCCGATCATTCCCGCCGACGGGCGTGTCGTGAATCTGTCATCGGCTGCACAGGCCCCGGTAAACCTCAAGGCCATGCAGGGCAATGTGCCAATGGCTGACATGGAAGCCTATGCCCAAAGTAAGTTGGCGATCACCATCTGGACCCGCGAATGGGCCAAATCGCTGTCGAATGCACCTGTGATGGTCGCCGTAAATCCCGGATCCCTTTTGGCATCAAAGATGGTGAAAGAAGGCTTTGGCCTGGCCGGGAACGATATGAACATCGGCGCTGATATCTTGATTGATGCGGCCTTGGGTGCGCGGTTTGCGGACGCGGCCGGAGCCTATTTCGACAATGACAGTGGCACTTTCGCTGATCCCCATCCCGCAGCGCTCGACAAAAACCACGCTGCCGATGTCATTACCGCTATCAAAGACTTGATCAGCCAGACAGGCTGACCATCCCGGCGCGAAAACGCCGAACACCTCCACCTTTAACACTCCCCTACCCCTCACGCGTGCTGCGTCGAGGCCCAAGAAAGGACTGCCTAATGAAATACGAGAACTTTCAAACCTTTGACGTAGCTGTCGAAAACGGCATCGCCACGGTCACCTTCAATTTTGGCTCCGTGAACGTGCAAGGCCAGGAAATGCTGGCCGATCTCAACAGTCTGGCCATGCGGCTCGAGCGGGACCGCGACACCAAAGTCGTGATCTTTCAGTCGGCCAATCCGGAAATCTGGGTCTGCCACTACGATACCGAGCTACTTAAGGACATGTCGACCGAAGCCGTGTCCCGCGAGGACGCTCGGCTGTTGGATCTGCAATCGGTTTGCGAGCGGATCAGCAAGGTACCGCAGGCCACCATTGCAAAGCTGGAAGGGTTTGCGCGCGGTGGCGGGCACGAATTGGCCTTGGCGTTGGATATGCGCTTTGCCGCGCGGGGAAAGTACAAGTTCATGCAGATGGAGGTCGGAATGGGCATCCTGCCCTGCGGCGGTGGCGCCTCGCGCATGGCCCGTCAAACCGGCCTTGGCAAAGCGCTTGAGATCATCCTGAGCGCGCAAGACTATGACGCGGATGACGCCGAACGTTTGGGCACCATCAACAAGGCTTTGGAAGCGGATGAAATCGGCCCGTATGTGACTGCTCTGGCCGAACGGATCGCACAATTCCCCGCAGAGTCGATCAATGCCTGCAAACAGATGGTCTATGAATCCATCGACAAACCCATCGATGAGGCGCTGAAGGCCGAAGCCTATTGGCTGTATCAGGCGACCAGCAAAACTCCGGCAGTAAAACGTTTCACGATCGCGGATGAACAAGGTTTGGAACATGACATCGAGAACCAGCGCAAGTGGGGCGATCTGGTGATGCAGGTGCAGGACATCAACTGATCCCACCTCAACACAATGAACTCGTCAGGCGTGCGCGGTTTCCACGTGGGCCTGACACCATTTCTCAAAAGGAAAACTTCAATGAAGGCAATGGTTCTCAACTCTTACGGACCCGATGCGCTATTCGAGCTTGCTGAAATTCCCGATCCGGTCGCGACACCCGGACATGTTGTCGTCAAAGTGGCCGCGACCAGCGTCAACACCGTCGACACAATGATCCGAAGCTTGGGCGCGGACCTGCCTCTGTCCCCTCAATTGCCTGCCGTGCTTGGCATGGATTTTGCTGGCACGGTTGTTGCGATTGGCGACGGTGTGACAGGTCTTGCCATAGGCGATGAGGTGTACGGTTGTGCAGGTGGATTGACGGATCTCCCGGGCGCTTTGGCGGAGTACATTAACGCAG
Source organism: Ruegeria sp. C8 (assembly GCF_056537565.1). Taxonomy (NCBI): domain Bacteria; kingdom Pseudomonadati; phylum Pseudomonadota; class Alphaproteobacteria; order Rhodobacterales; family Roseobacteraceae; genus Ruegeria; species Ruegeria sp. C8. The sequence continues at coordinate 965 of NZ_JBQFRV010000029.1, read as the reverse complement.
ACGCGCGCCTGATCGCACACAAACCCAAGACGCTGAACATGCGGGAAGCTGCAGCGCTGCCTCTCGTCGGCATCACCGCCTATGAAGGGCTGACCCGTGCTGGTGTTGGCGAAGGGCAGACTGTTCTGGTGCAGGGTGGTGCCGGTGGCGTTGGTCATATTGCCATCCAAATCGCCCGCCACCTTGGTGCCAAAGTATCAGCAACGGGTCGCGACGAGGGCCAGTTGACCCTGATCGAAGAGCTGGGCGCGCGCGCGATAGATTTCACAACACAAAAGGTCCAGGACTACGTGGCAGAGCGCACCGGCGGTGTGGGCTTCGATGTGGTGTTCGATAGCGTTGGCGGTCCGAACATGACGAACTCTTTCGAAGCCGCCCGACTCAATGGCCATGTCGCCTCAACGGTCGCGATGGTCGAGATTGATTTGACGCCTATGCATTTCAAAGGTCTGTCTCTGCACGTCGTTTTCATGCTGATACCGATGATGCACGATGTCGGGCGGCAAACTCATGGCGACATCCTGCGGATACTGGCGGATCTGGCGGATGACGGCGCTCTCAAACCGATTGTTGACGAACATAAGTTTGGGTGGAACGATGTCGGTGCAGCTTATGGGCACCTGACGAATGGATCTGCGGTCGGAAAAGTCGTAGTGGAGGCGTGACAAGATTCAACTGGGGTTGGTGCGTATAATGACTTTTCGCACCAACTCAGTTTGAGCTGCATTTGATGACGCACATCTTGCATTGCTGACCTTAGAGCCGATCGCATCCTATGTTACTTTGGGTTCGCAGCAGCCGATCGCTGCGATCTGCTCGAACGGTCGGTTCGGTGTTTTCGAATGTCCGATTCCCTCAGAGCGTTTGGCGGAAGTGCAGGCAAAGTCACCATTCAATCAAAGGTCGGGTTTATGAATTCCGGAAGCGATGCGCGCGCGCTCGTAAATACGTGAAAGAAGTGCTCC
>NZ_JBQFRV010000028.1:0-34066 GCF_056537565.1 Ruegeria sp. C8 | reverse complement strand
CCTCTATCTATCCCGCAAGCGGCCCCAATGACCGCTTGCATCCGCAAAACAGTCCTTTGACTAAAGCTGTCGGATGACTGCTTCGAGCCCATAGTGACCGATGCTGCGCGATCAATCGACGGCGGCTATGCGCAGAAAGCGGACTTTGCAAAGTCTCGCTAAGGCACCAAAACGGACGCTTATCGCTGTCTCGTATGCAGCAGGTTAATATCCCAAAAATGATCGTTAGTCTTCTGTGCCGCTGACCCAAGCCACCTTCAAGTTTGGATCGAAGAGCAACGGTTTCACCTCGACTTGCCTAGTTCTAAGCCAGACAGGCTCAAATTCTCTGTTGTCCGCCAAAGCATCAAGGCTTGTATCGTGCGTAGTCGAAGTCCATATACACGAAGCTTACGTTTTTCTTTTTCGACCTGCTGTCTCCCCAATTCGGCGTTCAGTCTTTCGATTCAGACCGACCACGCCGAGTCGCCGCAATGATGCGGGCGGCACGTATTAGGAGACTTCCACCATGGCAAATGGCACAGTAAAATGGTTCAACTCAACCAAAGGTTTTGGCTTTATCGAGCCTGAAGATGGCAAGCGCGACGTGTTCGTGCATATCTCAGCGGTTGAACGTTCCGGCCTTAGCGAATTGAAAGACGGCCAAAAGGTTACTTTTGACGTCGAGGCTGGCCGTGACGGACGCGAAAGCGCCGCCAATCTGGCACTCGCCTGACCTTTTGCGGGCACCCCATAAGGGTGCCCGTTTGAACAATGGGCGACAATAGGCCGTCGGAGACCAAGTAAGTTGCAACCTAAAGACTGGACGCGGGTGCTCGCGCAATACCGTGTGCCCGATGCGAAGCGCAGTGTTTTTGAACTTGCGATCACTGTTTTCCCCTTATTCGCGCTATGGGCCCTAGCGTGGTTTGCGTTGTCATTTAGCGTCTGGATCGCAATATTGCTGGCCATCCTGAATGCCGCATTTCTGGTCCGTATCTTCATCATCATGCATGATTGTGGTCATGGATCTTTCTTTAGAAGCCGCAGCGCATGCAATTGGACTGGCCGGGTTCTGGGTGCTCTTACCGTTACACCTTATGACGTTTGGCGGCAAAGCCATGCGATTCACCATGCCTCAACCGGTAACCTTGATCGGCGTGGTATGGGTGACATCCCTACATTGACCATTGAGGAATACCTGAAACGGAATTGGTTCGGGCGTGCCGCGTATCGTCTGACCCGGAACCCCGTCTTCCTGTTCGGTGTTGCGCCGATCTATACGTTCTTTATTCAATACCGCTTACCTGTTGGCTTCATGCGGTCGGGCTGGCTGTATTGGGCAAGTGCGATGGGAACAAACGCCGCAATTGCAGGGTTCTTGGCTCTGATTTTATGGGCCGGAGGCTTTGAGGTGGTGGCGTGTGTTTTCCTGCCAACCGTGATTGTCGCATCATCGATTGGTATTTGGCTTTTCTACATTCAACACCAGTTCGAACACACGACCTGGGACCGGGAAGAGGGCTGGAACCTTCAGAACGCCGCGTTCTATGGTAGTTCTCACTATGCCTTGCCTGGCATCTTGCGGTGGTTCTCTGGCAACATTGGTGTGCACCATGTTCACCACCTCGCCAGCCGCATACCGTTCTATCGGCTAAACGAAGTTTTGCGTGACCATTCTGAGTTGGAAAACTGCCAGCGTATTACTCTATATGAGAGCTTTCATTGTGCACGATTGCATCTTTGGGATGAAAGAAGTCAACGTCTGCTGACATTTTCCGAGGCTTTGTCGAACGCCAATTCCAATAGGCATTTAGTGTAGTCTGGCGCGTACCAGATAGGCTTCGACCGTATCACCACCCAGGGCGCGAATGGCCTCTAGTCGGTGAAGGCCTTCAATCAGCACGAACCTCTTGTTGTCCGAGCGTATCTGTATCGGGGTCTTCTGGCCGTTCTTCAGGATATCTTCGGCCAACGTCAGAACTTTTTGTTGATCAAGCGTTTTCGCCCGTTTCACAGGTACATAGATCAGGTCGAGCGGATATGGTCTTTTCTCCAACATAAGCTACGTGAGCAACCTTTCGTGCATTTGTTCCGGTTCAAAGTTCGCTACAAGAGCTGGGTCTGGAATGTACGTCATAGAACCGAACGAACAGCGTCGCGCAGTTCCTGATGCATAATCCAGATTGCTGGCTCATCTTCACTTTCGATGTGAGAAAATGCCAAAACCTGCGCGGCGCCATCATTCTGTGCCGATCCAGCTTCGGGAAGTTCGAGTTCCAGATATTCTGCGATCAATAGTCCGACTTTCTTGAAAACTTTGATGGACGCCTCGCGCGATTTGTAACCGGCTGCCTGAGACAAGTGACCAATGGTCAGACCTTCCTTGCCTGCGATTGTAAGTGCTTTGAGTATTGTAACCTGCGCAGGGGTGAGCCTGATCTGGCGCAATGCCTCGACGTATTCTCTTTTACTGGGAACAAGGGTGCCGGAGTTTCCCTCAAATCGGCGTTGACCGCTACGCGTCCTGTCTCGTTCTTCGAGAATTTCTTTCAAGGCTTCAATGGCCAATGCCGGTGTTTCACCAACTGCATCAGCAATCATTGCCTGCGTTTTAGCTGGTGGCTTGGGGAAGGCGCGCGCAACGCTGTTACCGCTCAGAATACCAGCCTTAATCAAGTACTTCCCGAACTCTTCTTCAATCACACCAGATACGTCAGCGTTCTGCGTTTTACGAACACTGCGGTCCTGAAATGCTCTTTGGTCCAGACCGCGAGCTGACGTCTTTGAAGCCGGAAGGGTTACTTGAGGGGCATTTTTACGCATCAGAGAAACACCACTACAACTATCGCCACAACAAAAACCGCTAACGCGATAAACATCTTAACTATGTAGGACCTGCGATGAGCCTTTTCGGCTTTGAGCATTTTGCCCAAGTTTTCGTCTATCGAGTTGTGGTTCACGGCTTGGTCCTTCCGGATATGTCGGGCGAGATTGATTTCCATTAACCTATTGTCGCGGCACATTTTCGGTGCACGTATCGTTCTGTCGTGTGAACGGCCGATTGCATTCCCAACCATCACCTCTTCGATTCAAATGAGCGTTTGAAGGCACAAGGATCGCAACGCACCTGTCCCGGTTTGCGCGAAAACCACGTTCACATTTCCATCCGGAATAGGTTTCAGGTGCAAGGTACGCATGCTGCGGAACTGCCACAGGCTCACAGCCGCTATCCGCTGCCCTATAACCTCTGAGACATACCCATCCTTCTGAGCTTCTTTTGTCGCTCAGACGACCGTTGCTTGGGACACTAATCGCAACACAATCCTGATCTTCCTTGCGAAACCCCCAGTCACAGTGTATCTCCTGCGCGCCAAACCGGGTTTCGACGTACCCGTTTTGAGGCGCAATCAATTCTTCGCATTTTTCTCCGACACGCTGGAACAGCCGATTGCACTCCCATCGATCTCCGGTCGATGCAAGATATCCGTTATTGGGAACTGCTATTTCCTCACAAAGATCTCCAACACGCTGGAATCCATGGTTGCATTCCCAAACTGGACCAAAGGCACTGCCGGTCAAATATGCGTTTTCTGGTACGTCCGTTCTTTGACAGGATCCGTTCTTGTTATCGAAACTTTCGTCACAAACAGATCCGTCGGCATTGCTGGCGACTTGAGCAGGAAGCTTCGTTCCTGTGAGCAACACCAAAAGTGTCGGGATCAAACAAAGAATGCAGCGCGTAAACACGATGAACGACTGATTGAAACGGAACCTGAGACCTGATCTATCGGTCATTAAGCACGCAATTTATGAGCCATGTGCTGTTCATACGGCGCCTTCTTTCATGGGTCACGAGATGACTGGAGCATGTCAAGTGACAGTTGCGAATGCTTGCGAGGAACGAGCTCATAGCGAAGACCCCAGCGAAACCCGTTCCTATGCTGAGGCACATGCTACAATTAGTCTGAAGGCCATTGGATTATCGTAACCGGCAGCATCGCGGCGGCGAGTAATTTTTTACCAATGCACTCTTGTCGTTCCTAGTCTGTGAAGAGTCAAGGACGCACGCTCGTCAAGAAGCGTGTGCTGCGGAATGGTCAATTTTTGAGACCGGCGAGTTATTAGGTGGTTAAGAGAATAACTGAGAGGCAAAATTCACTTTGGGGCAATTTAGGTTGACAATTCGTCTGTGAAATCGCCGGATTTCTTGGGCAACAATCTTGGAGGTGGTGAACGCTCGCCGCGCCGGCCTATTGCCGACACCGAACTAGGAGATTCGCAATTTCTATCGACAGTTTTGCGGACACTGAGATTGGAAAACACCTCGCCGACGCTGCACGTCGTTGCCGTATGGTTTTCTTCACTGGATTACCAGCGTCTGGAAAGTCATTTCTGTTGCGCCAGCAAATATCCATTTCGGTCTCGTTGGGACGACGCGTACATATCATGCGGTGGGATACAGGACTCGCGGCGTTTCAGACCGAAGACATACTCGCAAAGTACCCAGATGTTTCAGATGGAACTCATCCGTTGATCCGAAAGGCAGCCGGATTGTGGGGCCGGAGAGCCCTAGCGCGATGGCTGACAGAGACTACCGATCCCACTGACATGATTGTCGGTGAAGTCCCTATCATCGGAAACAGGTTTTCCGAGTTCATCCAGGCGCAGCCGGATCAGGTTGAACCAGCCTTAGCATCCGAGGCAACCACCTTCATCTATCCTGTTCCTACAAAGAGTTTGCGCGCCAATCTCGAAGCCATCCGAAGGTCTACGTTTGCGAACCCAATACACCCTGATGAGGCCAGAGATGCGCCTCCATCGACAATGGAACTGGCTTGGCGTTTGACGTGTACCAAGGCCGCAGAATTGGGTTTGATCTCTGAAGCGGACAGTCATTCTCCGTACGAGGAGATGATTTATTTGCGGTTTTTTGAGCACCTACTGCAACATCGAAACGCCATTAGAATTGGGGTCGATACGATTTATTCAAATGCCGGATCAGCCCATGATCTGGATGCGAACGTCTTAGAACTCAGTGCTAGCTCAGACGAAGTAAAGTACGCAATCGCAGAGGTAGAGACTACCTTTACAGTCGAAGCAGCCGCTCGAGAAGTTGAAAACTGGTATCGGGTGTAGCCTCGGACAAAGGTCTGTTCGGTTGGCATTTCGGAATTTGCAAAGCTTGGTTGCGAAGGTCCGCTTTGGGCTGACTGCGGTCCTTTGAATTAAGAATGCGGATGGCTGCAAAGTCCGCTTAGCGGTCGTTCAGTCAAATTTGTCGTGCGTCTGCTTCGAACCCGATGCAGACACTCAGTTGACTTTAACCTATTGCCCGGCGGTGAACGATGGCTCTGAGTTCAATCAGCTATTTTAGTTTATCCGTACTAAGAACTTGACCGATTTGAAGCCGATCACTTGGGAGTCCTCATACTACCAAATGGCTGATTGGAAGTCTCTTTTTAGAAAGTTTCCACAATGCTAACTTGCAGCGGCCCAAAAAGCTTTGTGTACGTGAGGTTCGAAGTGTTATAATCGGTGCAACTTTTAAGCCAATCCACTCACATCTCAGGCATCGTAGCCGCGGATTGATGCAAGCGCTGATTTCAATATTTCCGCGCTCTCGGCGCGCTCGTCAGATGTCATGGAGTTTGGGTCGAAAAACAACTGAAAGTTCGGCTTCCTGTACGTAACCTCTTCGGGGCGTGATTTCGCCCCTTTTCGACCCAAGACACGATACGTAATGACGGGTTGAGCTACCCCCTTAACCCGGATGGGCCCAACCTCTTCGGTCTCTATTTCTTCGTTGACGTGAGCCCAAGTCTCGTAAGAAATCAAAATCTCCCCTTCGTCGGCATGGTGCTCGAGCCTTGAGGCAACGTTCACAGCCCCACCAATAATGGTGTAGTCCATACGGTCTTCACTTCCAAAGTTTCCCACCGTACAGAAGCCTGTGTTGATACCAATCCGACATTGCAACTGTTGCCATATTCCCTGATGCCTCCATTCGGCTTGCAGTTCGGTCAGCCTGTCTCGCATTGCGATTGCCATTCTCACGCACGCTAAGGCATCTTCCCGCACCCCATTAGTCTCTGGATCGCCAAAGAAGACGAGGATCGCGTCACCGATGAATTTATCTATTGTCGCGCCGTGGGCCAGAGCGACTTGTGCCATCTCGGTCAGGTAACTGTTCAGAAGTTGCGTTAAGTCCTCCGACTCCATCTGATCTGTGAGCTCTGTGAACCCAGCTACGTCCGAGAAAAACACTGTCAGTTTCTTCCGCTGACTGGCGAGCTTAACTTCCTGCCGACCGGAAAAGATTGAATTATAGACTTGTGGCGATAGGTATTTTGCGAGCTTTCCTGACAACGCCTCAAGCTCTTGGTTTTTCCGGGTAACTTCCTCGGTTGCGATGCGCTGATTTTCGGCCAATGCATTCAGTTCCCGCTCGTTACGATCGCTCAATCGCATCATTCGTCGCGTAGTTCGGAGCAGTTTCCTGTATTCTTCAATAAGGTTTTTAATTGAGTTACGCGTCTCTAAATTAGAGAATTGACCGCGGTTCAAAGTTGCTTCCGCGACTTCTAAAGCCTCTTTCTCTCGGGCGAAAAGATCGTCGATGGTCATCTAACGAACAACTTCTTCAGCGTGAATTTTGCGTACTTCAGATCTTCTCCAAACTCTTCGCCAAGCTCTTCCATGGTTTCGTCTTCGGGATCATGAAACCAGCAAACTTCGACGTTTTTCCCCGCCTTTGCGGCGGAGTCCAAAAGCTCCATTAGCATCATAATCGCCTTAGCGCTGGAGGAGTTGAAATAAATGAGTTCGAAATCAAAGCGACAGTCACGACTTGAACCTTCTGACAACCACCTTTTCAGAGCATCAAACAAGGGGTTGAAGAAGGTCGTAACGTCCTCTGGATAGGACTCTCCAATCAGCCTGAGGTGGCCCGCGTCAAAATCAAACGCCACCGTCGGAGTACGGTTTGTTGCCGGGATTTCAATATTTTGCATAAGTCCCCTCTTAAACCGTTGCTTTGAGTGCGAAAAACGCGTGCTTGTCGTCAATTCGCATAAAATCAAACTCGATTGGTCTTGACGCTCGGCGCGCAATTTCGATTAACCCGATGCCCGCGCTGTTGCCGACAGAGACGGCTTCGGATCGGAGCTGGTCCTTATACGCGGCCTTGAGTTCATCTCGACTCATATCACGCAGTTCTGAGAGACGGCTTCGCATGGTATCGACGTCGTTTAAGAGGATCAGATTCCCAGCATGAACGACATAGTTGCCAGCTTCGTTCCCGATGGTCAGGATGCCGTAACTTATGTCCAGCACCTCAGCCTCACCGTCAGCAGGCAGCCGTTCAACCGAATATCTGATGATATTCTGCATTTGCTCTACAAACACTGCGAATACGCTGCGAAGCGTTTTGGTGTCCGCATCTTCTGACACCAACTTCTGCTTCAATGCATCGCCAACACCACTAAGAATACCCTCGGTTACATACCCGCTGTAGGCAAAAACAACGCCTTGTCCGCGCAGGTTGGCACGTAGTTCGTAGACTTCGCTTGCAAGCATTTGTTCCCCTTGATCATGCTTGGGTAGCACCAAGTTCAATCCAGGCCTTAATATCATAAGATACACATTTATGCATTTTTAGTGTATCAATTATGCAGGATTACTAGTGTGGAGGTTAGCATGATTAGGCAATTTTGTGTGGTCGCTGTGATACTATTGTCCGGTCCGGCTGCAGCGGCCGACATTCCGACTGAGGTTAAGGCAAAGCTTCAATCCGCCATGATCGCGCATGTCGATGGCGTTATGGTCGACGGTGCCTACACTTATCTGGACACGACCACCAACGCGATTGAAACCGTATACCCTGCAAACGTTCACCCCATGGTTATTCCTGCGGGAAATGACTATTTCGTCTGCTCTGAAATGATAACTGAAGGCGGCGACACAGTGACCGCAGACTTCTTGGTGCGTGAAGTTTCAGGTGACTACAAGGTTGTACAGATGATCGTAAATAACCGTGGCGCTCTTCAGGCCGCGATGAAGAACATCGGAAACTAGATGCCTAACACTGTAGAGGCGTTTAGTGCGTAAACTCAGGAACTTTGTAAAGCGGCGAATTTTTCTAAAGCATATTCTGACGACCCTCCTGATTGGGGGTATGTTGAATGCCGTTGTGCTTCTTTTCTACTATGAATTCAAAAGGCAAGCTCAAACGGATCAGGTTGCCGCGGAAATGGCAACGATTGCCAATCGTATTGCGCGCCCGTTGGCTGAATTGGTTGAAGCAGGGAACCTTACCCAAGCGAAGAGCCTGCTGGCCGTCTATTCGGGTTTTCCTTACGTAATTTGCGCTGAACAGAAGCTAGAGCGAAGCTCAGAAACACTGGCTTCCTGGCCTGCCATAGGTTGTGACCGGATAAAAAAATCTGGTTTGGATATCATCGTTTCCGTTCCGACGGTTGCAGGGCCGACTACGATGTTGGCGCGAATTGATCAGGAGATCCTGAACAACGAGCTACAAACAGAAGTGGGAGTTGTGGTTCTTCTGGGAATTCTCGGAGGATTCGCGTTGATCTTAGCAGGCGCTGCTGCATTTCTATGGCTTATCAACAGGCCTCTCAGCCAAATGTTGAAAGCCATTGAACGGTTCGAGCTATACGATGACCCGCAGACGGTTCCATACCAGTCGGAAGATGAGATTGGCAAGGTTGTTCAAAGCTATAACTCTATGCTGGATCGGGAGGTCGAGCGCGTAAATGCAATCCGTGATGGTCACCGCCAGATCGTCGATAGTGTAAACTATGCCACGCGGATTCAGCAAGGTTTGTTGCCTACGACAAGTTTGTGCCAGACGGCCTTTGCAGATTTTGCGGTCAAATGGGAACCTCGCGATATAGTTGGCGGGGACATCTACTGGGTTAGATCCGAAGGTCGGATTTCGACGCTCGCCGTAATTGACTGTACTGGGCACGGCGTCCCCGGTGGCTTCATGACCATGCTGGCAATCGCAACTCTCGAGCGGCTTTACTTTGAAAACGATACGCTCAGTCCCGCTTCGGCTTTATCGAAGCTGAGCGACTTGACCCGCGCGCTCCTAAATCAGGACACTAAATTCGCGACTTCCAATGACGGCATGGACGCCGCTATTTGCCAGATCGATTCAAGCAAAGGGATAGCTAAGTTTGCAGGGGCGCATATGTCTTTGTTGGTTAAATCTACGGCCGGAGTCGATCGAGTCCGGGGTGACAGACAGAGCATTGGGTATGTGGACACCCCAAATGAACCAGAGTTCGTCGAGCACAAAATCCAATTGGACAAAGCCACAGACCTGGTTATCTCCACTGATGGTCTAATCGACCAATTGGGTGGCAAAAAGCGTTTAGCCTTCGGTATTCAAAGATTAATGGCGATAGTTGAACAAGATAGTTGGTCAAATTCGGAAGAGCTTTTAAAGGCCATCGACGCTGCGTTCCTAGACTATATGAAGAATGAAGAGCGTATGGATGACTTGACAGTGATTGCTTTTCGCCCTGTGTCAAAAATAGACTAAGTCTTTTTTTGCGGCAAACTTAGGGTCGCCAGACTATCGTCATAACGGTCTTGTCAGAAGAACTTTGCTTGAGCGGGGCAGGGCGGTTGCATAGCATTTAGGAATGACCAGACCTGCCTCCTTCAAGTACTTCAAAACCAGCCCTGAGATCATCCGCCTTGCGGTGATGCTGTACATCCGATTTCCGCTCTCGCTTCGGAATGTCGAAGATCTGTTGCACGAGCGAGGCATCGACGTGAGCCACGAAACAGTCCGATATTGGTGGAACAGGTTTGGTCCAATGTTTGCAGCTGAAATCCGACGAAAGCGTTGTCAGCAACTGCGTGCGTTCTCCAGATGGAAGTGGCACGTGGACGAGGTTTTCGTAAAGGTGAATGGCAAGCGACATTATCTGTGGCGGGCTGTTGATCACGAAGGTGAAGTGCTGGAAGCAGTTGTCACCAAGCGCCGAAACAAGGCTGCAGCACTGAAATTTCTCAAGAAACTGATGAAGAGACATGGTTGCGCAGAAGAGATCGTCACAGATCGCTTCGCTTCCTACAAGGCTGCGCTCAGAGAAATGGGCGCGCTCGAAAAACAACAGACGGGCAGGTGGCTCAACAACCGAGTCGAGAATTCGCACCTGCCGTTTCGACGACGCGAACGCGCGATGCAGCGTTTCAGGCGCATGCGAAGTTTGCAGAAATTCGCTTCCGTCCATTCCTCCGTATACAACCACTTCAACCAGGAAAGATCGCTAAGCAGCAGAGATACATTCAAGCTGACACGCACCGCCGCTCTCGCCGAGTGGCGTCAACTTTATTCCGGGTAGGCTCGCGGTTTCCGCGGCAAACTGAGACTGGTTCGAATTTGTCTGACAGCACCAGCAGCAGATAGGTGCGCGGTTTTCGCAGCAAACTGAGACTGGTTCAGAATTTTTCTGACAGCACTTGGCAGCTTCTTCAATTGTACTTTTTGCGTCCAATGTGCGCTGATATCATGTTGACTGGAAGATGGGTATTGTCCACTTCTAAAGCAGCCAGATAGGAAACCTGTCTCAAGCTTTACTCAGACAACAAAGCGCCGCTCAGGTCAAAATGCTTAGGGAACATCGCCCGCAGAAAACGAAAAACAATTCTCATCGCTTCGTCGCGGTCAAATGAATTCGGGTGGAGTAGGTAATCGGTCCACATGCCTTCCAGCATGGCGAGTGTGCCGTGTGTAGCGTCCCTAGCAACTTGATTAGGGTGTTCGGTTCCGGCTTCTTTCGCAATTCGAGCGAAAGCGTTGAAAACTAGGTTCCGAAGCTTAGCGTCGCGGGTATCTGAAAACGCAGCGATTGCTGCTCTGTTTCGGGCCTCGCCTCGAAACGCGTACCAAATGGAAACGTTTTTCTTATTGAGAATGGTTTCACTTAAGTCGCCCCGAACAATCATCTCAATATGTTCCTGTCCGGTTTGCCCGGTCGTTTCCAACAAGTCGTAAATTCCGTTGTAGTATTGTTCGGAGGAGTAGCGGGCGGCTTCGTCAACCAAGTTGTCCTTGCCACCGAAATGAAGATGAATCATGCCACGGGACAACTCGGCGCGTTGAATGATTTCACTGACGGAGGTTTCGGAAATCCCTTTTTCTGCGACCGAGTCGAGTACTGCCTCGATCAGGGAAAGGCGGTTTCGCTCGCGTATTTCTTGTCGTCTTCCAGTCATTGGATCAGGCGGCTCTGTTTGTTTTCAGTCTCTTGCGGTCCCTTCTAACGGCCAGTGTGAAATTGGCCATCCCCGGTTGCGAATTTATCAGTTGACACAACTAGTCCAAAAATTCCAGATTTAAATGGACGATTGTCCATTTTGTGATCGACATGGTCGCGCCGCCAAAAAAAAGCAAAGTTCAGCAGGGAAGCATGGCCGGAGTACTACGAAGTGAAACGGGCAAGGGCCTCGCACTGAGCGCACCTGCGACGTTCTACGTCGGTCTGCTCGTCGCCGTGCCGCTTTGCATTCTCGTCGCATACAGTTTTTGGACCCAGAACTATGTCGAGATCGACCGGACCTTGACTTGGGCAAACTACCAAGAGGCGTTTACCGACCCATTGGTTCGACACCTAATGTTCCGTTCGGTCGCAATTGCAGGCGCGGTGACATTGGCAACGGTTTGTCTGGCCTATCCGATTGCATACTTCATCGCGTTTCGAACAAAGAAGAAGACCCTCTGGCTGTTGCTGATCACTATTCCCTTTTGGAGCAGCTACCTTCTGCGCGTGTTCAGCTGGAAACTAATCCTTGGCTTCAATGGGGTGTTGAATTCTGCGCTGATTTCACTTGGTTTGATACAAGATCCGCTGACATTCTTGCTCTACAACGAATTCGCTGTTGTCCTTACGCTCGCCCACGCCTGGGCACCGTTTGCTATCCTGCCGATCTATGTATCGCTTCAAAAGATCGACCGCAGCCTATTGGAGGCTGCAACCGACCTTGGCTGCAACAAGCTTGAAAGGTTCGTTCGCGTGACACTGCCTCTGACGGTGCCGGGGGTCATTGCGGCCTGCCTGATCATTTTCATCCCAACGGTGGGCGATTACGTCACTCCGGCCTTAGTCGGTGGATCGCAGGGCAAAATGGTGGCGAACTTGATCCAAGTGCAGTTTGGTGCCGCCAATAACTGGCCGTTGGGTGCAACCCTGTCTCTTCTTGCCATGCTTTCGGTCGGCTGCGTTGCAATCCTGTTCGTGGTGGTCGTCACCGCATTGGGCCGGAGGATCAGATGACCAAGGCATTTCGTTTCTCATGGTTGCTGGTTTATGCGATTGCCTATCTGGTGTTTCTCTACCTGCCGGTTTTGCTATTGCCACTGTTTTCGTTCAACGACGGAACTATCGTAGCCTTCCCCCTAAAGGGTTTCACGTTGAAGTGGTACGCACAGTTGGGGCAGCAGGACACGCTGTTACAGGCTATGGTAAACTCGTTGATCGTCGGCAGCGTGACTGCCCTGATGGCAACATCTCTGGGTCTCTTCGCAGCTCGCGCTTACGTTCGGTATCGTTTCACGGGGCGTGAGTTGTCTGAGGGACTGGTCATGCTTCCACTGGTCATTCCCGGCATCATCGTGGCCAGTTCGATGCTGGTTCTGTTCATCAGCATCGGTTTGAAACCATCGCTGGCCACCGTGATCCTTGGGCATGTGTTCGTGGCGTTGCCATTTTCCGTGTCGATCATGAAATCTGCGTTTGACGATTTCGACCAGTCCTTGGAGGAGGCTGCATTCGATCTTGGTGAAAGCGTCGTGGGAACGTTTCGGCGTGTTACCCTCCCAATCGTAGCGCCGGGTATTGTCGCCAGCCTTTTGGTCACGTTTACGGTGTCGTTTGACGAGTTCGTCCTGGCCTTTTTCTTATCCGGGAACAGCCCGACATTGCCGGTCTATATCTGGAGCCAGATCCGCTTCCCGGCAAAATTGCCCAACACGTTGGCCCTAGGATCGCTGCTTTTGCTGTCCTCGGTGCTGCTGTTGTTGATCGCCGAATACTTCCGCCGCCGTTCCATCCAATCGTCAGATTGAAGCCAAAGGAAACGAATAAGATGAGCGAACAGAACATCATCGAAATTCAGGGCGTCGAAAAACGCTTTGGTTCCTTTGTGGCTGTGTCCGATCTGAACCTGACCTTGAAAGAGGGTGAGTTCTTTTCGCTGCTTGGCCCTTCGGGATGCGGCAAGACGACGGCTTTGCGCATCATCGCGGGTTTTCAAGATCACGAAGAAGGCGAGATCCGGATCGATGGTCGAACGATGGGAGAGGTGCCTGCGAACAAGCGTCCCACCAATATGGTGTTCCAAAGTTATGCGATCTTTCCTCACCTGAATGTCGGCGACAATGTTGGCTTCGGATTACGCAAGACCAAGCTTTCGCGGCAGGAAATTAAAGAACGCGTTGCCGAGGCGCTTGAGATGGTTGAACTGGGCGGCCTGCAGGACCGTAAGGCCAACGAATTGTCGGGAGGTCAGCGGCAACGAGTAGCGCTCGCCCGCGCACTCGTCATGCGACCCAAGGTTTTACTGCTAGATGAGCCTTTATCTGCGTTGGACAAGAATCTGCGCGAAGCGATGCAATTGGAAATGCGCCGCCTTCAGCAGAAGCTTGGAATAACTTTTGTAATGGTCACGCATGACCAGTACGAGGCGATGACCATGTCCGACCGTATTGGCGTCATGTTTGGGGGGCAGCTCAAGCAGGTGGATAAGCCAGAGGTCCTGTATTCCCAACCGTGTAACCGGGAAGTGGCTTCTTTCATCGGTGGAATGAACTTTCTGGATGCCGTAGTGACTGCAGAGAATGCTGAAACGTTTGAAGTCAACGTTAAGGGCTTAGGGAAGATGGAAATCGGGGTGAACCCCAACGTCCAGGTGCATGACAAGGAACTTCTTGTCGGCGTTCGTCCTGAGCAATTGGAAATCAGTGCGGAAAAGCCGGATGGGTACGATGCTCTTGTTCAGGGCGAGGTTTCGGACGTCGCCTTTTATGGAGAGAGTGTCCACTATTATGTGCGCGTCGATGGTCTGAAAGACAGTATCGCCGTCGCAGTACCAAACTACTTTCACACGGTCGATCACACGCGCGGCGATACCGTCTGGCTTGGCGTTCAAAGCGCCTCGGTGATTGACTTGGGTAAACGTGAATCTTTGGGAGGAGACAAATGAATAAAACAGCATCACTTATGGCAGCAGTAGTTGCCACCTTTGCCGCCAGCCAAACTCTGGCGAACGCCGCTGATCTGACCGTTTTTGACTGGTCCGGATATGAGGATCAGGGCTTTTACGGCGACTATGTCGAAAAATACGGCGGCGCGCCTAGCTACACCTATTTTGGCAGCGTGGAAGAAGCGTTCACAAAGCTTCAGTCCGGTTTTGAAGCTGATTTGGCCCATCCCTGCACGGATGCCCTGAGAAAGTGGGTAGCGGCAGACATGATCAAGCCGATTGACACCAGCAAGCTGGAAAACTGGGACAAGCTGATGCCCAAGATCAAAGAGGTCGATGGCATCACCATTGATGGGCAGACCTACATGGTTCCGTTCGAATGGGGCAATACTGGTCTTATCTATCGAACAGATATGATTTCGGCAGATGACGTTTCGCTGCAATTGCTTGCCGATCCTGCATATCAGGGCAAAGTCGCCATTCCGGACGCCGCTTCCAGTGCCTTTGCAATGGCGGCATTGGCAACCGGCGCCTCCAGCTATACCGATATGAGTGACGAGGAATTCCAAAAAGCGGCGGACTACCTGCGCGCGATTCATCCGAACGTGCGCTTTTATTGGTCTGACGCCGGCCAACTGGATCAGGCAATTGCCAGCGGTGAGGTCACGCTGGGTTGGGGATGGAACCAATCGGAACTGAACCTGATCTGGAACGAAACGCCAGCGGTCATGATGCGTGATGTAGACAAAGGTATCGCGACTTGGGTCTGCGGCTATGTGCATCTGAAATCTGCCAAGCAGTCGGATGAGCAAGTCTATGACATGCTGAACGCGCTCAGCTCTGTGGCAAGCGGTAAATACATTATTGAAAGCTGGGGTTACGCCCACGCCAACGAAGACGCTTTTGCACAGGCAGACCCAGAGCTGATCGAAACCTACGGGTTTTCGGATGTGGACAGCTTCTTTGAAGGCAGCCTGTTCTTTGACGCTGTTAACCCCGAGCTGGAGGCCAAGATGTTGAAGGAATTCGAGCGCATTAAAGCTGGCTTCTAAGGGCACTCTTACAACACACCCGGGAATGGTGGGGAGGTAGAAATCCTTCCATTCCCACGAACCAATTTCCAATTTCCTTGGAGGAAGCGCGGCAATGTCAGGCGCTGACGAGTATTCTGTTCTCTTCGAACCGGTCAAGATCGGGCCAGTAACGGCTCGAAACCGGTTCTACCAGGTGCCCCACTGCAATGGTTTGGGTCATTTGCGACCTCAGGCCGAAGCTGCCATGCGGGCGATGAAAGCCGAGGGCGGTTGGGCAGTGGTGTCTACTCAGGAGGCCGAGATTCATCCGACTTCGGATTTGTCTCCTTATTCTGAAAACCGAATTTGGGACGATCAGGATATTCCCGCACTGCGTCTGATAACCAACTCAATTCATCAGAAGGGCTCGCTCGCGGCAATCCAATTGGCGCATAACGGGCACCATGCCCAAAACCACCTGACCCGCGCGCCTCTGCTGGCCCCATCAGAACTTGTCTTGCAGACTCCATACCCGAAACAGGCAAGGGCAATGGACAAGGCTGACATTCGAGAATTTCGCAAGTGGCATCGCGCGGCGGCTCGTCGTTCGCGCGAAGCCGGGTTCGACATTGTGTATGTCTATGCGGGGCATCACATGACATTGCCTCATCATTTTCTGCTGCCACAGTTCAATGATCGGACGGATGAATATGGAGGTTCGTTGGAGAACCGGGTGCGACTTACCCGCGAGCTTCTGGAAGAAACCAAGGAAGAGGTCGGAGATGATTGCGCCATTGCCCTTCGGTTCGCGGTTGATGAAATGCTCGGGTCAGAGGGGATGCAAGCGCAGGAAGAAGGCCGTGCAGTAGTCGAATTGCTGGCCGAGCTTCCAGACCTTTGGGATGTTAATGTGGCGGATTGGAGCAACGACTCTGCTACGACCCGGTTCGAGCCCCGCGACGGCTTTCAGACCTCATATATCGAGTTCGTGAAACAGGTGACTTCTAAGCCTGTTGTGGGCGTCGGGCGCCTTACGTCGCCGGACTTGATGGCGTCACTGGTCAGGAAGGGCATCCTTGATTTTATCGGCGCGGCGCGACCATCCATCGCCGATCCGTTTCTGCCCAACAAAATTAGGGAAGATCGCATCGAAGAAATACGTGAGTGTATCGGTTGCAATATCTGTGTTTCATCCGACTCTCTCGGCGTCCCAATACGCTGCACTCAAAACCCGACTATGGGTGAAGAGTGGCGGAGGAAATGGCATCCTGAGATCATTGAGCGTCGGGTAAACGAGGAAGCTGCGCTTGTTGTCGGCAGCGGACCAGCCGGACTTGAATGCGCCATGCAATTGGCGCGGCGGGGCTACGAGGTAACTCTGGCGGAAGCAAAGCAAGAGTTCGGCGGCCGTGTGATGCAGGAAGCTGCCCTGACCGGGCTATCCGCTTGGAAGCGTGTGACAGATCACAGAATCTACGACCTGCAACAACGCGGGAACGTTCAACTGTTCACCGACAGCCGTTTGTCAGCAAGTGAGGTCATCGAGTTGGGTATACCGAACGTCTTTGTTGCAACCGGCGCAAAATGGCAGCGAGACGGGCGCGGGAAATCTGCATTTCACGGTGTATCAATCGGTTTAGGTTCTCAGATTTTCACTCCGGATGACATTGTGGCCGGAGTCATGCCGCAGGACGGCCCGATTGTGGTCTACGATGATGATCAAGCCTATCTCGGTGGAGTCTTGGCTGATCATTTGGCTCAGGTTGGGCGAGAGGTTGTCTTTGTAACGCCGGCCTCAATAGTTTCGCCGTTTACCGAATTGACGTTGGAGCAGACTAAAGTGCAACGCAGTCTGTTGGAAAAAGGCGTTCGTCTGAACCTGTCCCAGACCTTGGCCGGTATCGCGCCCGGCCAGGCGACATTGCAGTGCGTCTACACGGGGCGAGAGAACTCCATTGAATGCAGCTCTGTGGTACTGGTGACGCAGCGAATGCGAGAAACCACTCTTTACGACGAGCTTTGCGGTTTGACGGCAAGTCCGCTGAAAACGTTGGAATTAATCGGAGATGCCGCAAACCCCGGCTTGATCGCGGATGCTGTATACTCGGGTCACATGGCTGCCCGGAATTTCGAACGTAACGCGGACGACATCGACAGTGAATTCTTCCGCCGGGAAGTCATTTCCCTTGAGTCTGCATGAGGTGCGCAATGCCAAAAGATGACCTGCAAGTAATGCGCGATTTGATGGACGCGCAACAGGAAGGGTTCGCCCTGCCTCGTCACTTCTATACGTCTCAAGCAGTATACGAGAACGATATCGGCGCGTTCTGGAACCGTAACTGGATCTGGGTCGGCCATGTTAGTCAGGTCGCAGAACCGGGGGACTTTTTCCTGTTCGACTATGGGCCCGAGTCCATCATCATCGTTCGGGATCGCGAAGGTGAGGTGCGCGCGCATCTGAACGTTTGCCGCCACCGGGGATCGCGGGTTTGCATTGAACGGAAAGGCAAGGCACGCAATTTCATCTGCCCCTATCATGCGTGGACTTTTGATCTGAACGGCAAGCTACGAAACGGGCGTTCAATGGGGTCGAATTTCGACCCGGGCCAATACGGATTGCTCCCGGTTCAGGTGAAGATATTCCAAGGTCTGATTTTTGTCTGCGCAGCTGAAGACGCCCCGCCGCTAGATGCTGCGTTGGTGCAGTTGGCCCCACTGTCAAAACCGTTCGAATTTGAAAACCTGAAGGTCGCTCATGAAGCCTCATACCCAGTTCCAGCAAATTGGAAACTGGCTTTGGAGAATTACCTGGAATGCTACCACTGCGCGCCGTCTCATCAGGACTATTCGCGCAGCCATTCGTTGAAAGACCCCGCTCAGGTTCTGGAGTTCAGCGGCGCACTTCATGAGCGGATGAAAGAAGCCGGAGTGCCCGTTGAGGAGCTGGACCTGACCGGAGATAACGCGCTCGCCCCGGGTGCAGATGTCTATTGGCGCCGCTACCCGCTGTTTCCCGGCTATTTGACCGGTAGTAAGGATGGCGCTTCGCTGGCGCCGCCTTTGGGTGAACTGAAAGGTCACGATGGCGGTGCCACCGATCTGGGGATCGGGACGCTGAACTACTTCCTTGTTTATGCAGATCACATGGTTGGCTACCGGTTCGTCCCACGCGCGCTGCAGGAAACGGATATTCAAATCGTCTGGTATGTGCGCGGCGATGCTGAAGAAGGTCGGGACTATAACAAGGATGCCATTACATGGCTCTGGCATGTCACGTCGCTCGATGATGAGCGGATCATCCGTCACAACCAAGAGGGCGTGAACTCCCACCGCTTCGTGCCGGGACCGCTGTCCGAGATGGAATGGAGCATTCCGGGTTTCTATCGCAATTACTTCAGCATGATCTGACACGCTCAGAATTCGGAGAAATACTATGACAGAATTAACGAAGCGCAGATCAAGACGGCGCGGGGGTGGGCGCGAAGCACGTGCAGCCGTGCGAACCAGCAACGTCGCTTCGCAAGCGATCTGGCCGGGCATTTCGGGTGGGCGCTACAAGCCCCTTTCAGATGCTGACATGTCAAATATTCACGAGGCCGCCCTTAGCATTCTGGAGCGTACGGGCGTCGGTGATCCAACGCAGGAAGTTCTCGATCTCGTGCTGTCCAAAGGTGCGACGTTGAACGAGCATGGTAGGCTGTGCTTTCCTCGCGCGTTGATGGAAGATCTTTTGGCTAAGGCGGCCCGTGAGTTCTATGTCCATGCACGCGGATCGCGGGCCGGTAAGGATGACATGCACTGCACCAAAGACAAGGTGTACTATGCGAACTCCGGCACCGCTGTGACAACGTTTGATGCGGAAACTCGCAGTTACCGGCCGTCGACGCTCAAAGACATTTACGACTTTACACGATTGGTTGACCGGCTCGATAATATCCACATGACCGGTGATACGGTTTTGGCAACGGATGTGCCACAAGACTACGAGCACGACATGAGCATGCTCTACGCCATTCTGGCGGGTAGCGAAAAACCATCTTGCCTGACGTTCCGTACTCGAGAGCATATTCAGGACGCGATTCATCTGTTCGATCTGGCATCAGGCGGGGAGGGTAAATTCCTCGAGAAACCCTCAGTCATTTTTGGCGGTTGTCCCATAGTATCCCCGCTCCGGTTTGGGCGGGAAAACTTGGAGATCCTGATTGATACAGCGAAGATGGGGCTTGTCTGCGATTTAGCTGTTCCGCCACAGGCTGGGGCGACGTCGCCTGCGCCTCTGGCCGGGACTTTGGCGCAAGCCGTAGCCGAGACCCTATCTTGCGTCGCAATTGCCAACCTGATTAACCCGGGCACCCCCGTCGTCTTTGCAGCTTGGCCGTTTATTACTGACCTGCGAACTGGTTCATTTACGGGTGGCAGTGGTGAGCAAGCATTGATATCCGCGGCGGCTATCCAAATGGGCAATTTCTACAACCTGCCGACCAGCGTTGGTTGCGGCATGACGGATTCCAAGATTCCTGACGCACAATATGGTCTGGAAAAGGCGTTGACTTTCGCATTAGCGGCTCATGCTGGGGCCAACAGGCTCTGCGAATTTGGCGGTATGCTCGGCAGCCTGATGGGTTGCAGCTTTGAGTCCATGGTCATCGACAACGAGGCCGCGGGTATGATCTCACGAACCCTGCGTGGTATCGAGGTGAGCGACGACACTCTGTCGGTTGACGTCATCCACGAATGTGCAATTGATCCCGGTCATTTCCTCGGCAACACGCAGACCTTGCAATACATGGAGACTGAGTATGTCTATCCAACCCTGATGGATCGGGAGCTAACCGATACTTGGCAAAAAGCCGGTCGTCAGGATATGTTTGAACGGAGCCGGTCAGTCGTGAACGACATTCTATCCAATCACTATCCAAACTATTTTGGCAGCAAGGCGGATGCGGAGGTTCGGTCCAAGTTCCCGATCAAATTGCCACCAGAGGTGATGCGGGCAGGTTAAACGCAGCGCACTTAAGCGAAGGCATAGCAACCATGAAAATCGCGATGGCGCGCCGAGGCAGTTCCTAAGGTTTAAACGTACCCTGCTGCTTTAGGTCTTCGGTTGCCAGCTGGATACCTTTTTCAAGGACGTCGAACATCTGGTTCAACTCGCCTTCGGTAATGATCAGAGGTGGGGAAAACACGCACATGTTGATGATCGGCCGCAGAATCAGCCCGTTCTCCTGACAATGATGATCAATCAAAGCGCCGACAGATTTATCTAGGTCCAGTGCATTATCTGCTTTTGCGTCTGCAACACATTCGACGCAGCCAACGAGCCCCATGCCGCGCGCATCACCGACGAGCGGCAAATCTGCCAGAGCCTGGAGGCGCTCTTCGAAGAGCGGCGTGATTGCGCGGACATGTTCCAGAACGCCGTCGCGCTCCATGATTTCAATCGTCTTCAGGCCTGCCGCCGCGCTTACTGGATGGCCTGAGTAAGTGAAGCCGTTTGAAAACGTAGCGTTCTGCGCATTGTCTCCGCTTACATCTGCAATCAGCCGGTCAGAGATGATACAAGCCCCCATGGGTACGTACCCAGACGTCATGCCTTTGGCGCAGGTTATGATGTCGGGCTTAATCCCAAAGACGTCTTCTGAAGCAAACCAATGTCCAAGCCGCCCAAATCCGGTTACGACCTCGTCTGAAATATACAGGACATCGTATTTCCGGCAGATTTCAAGACAGCGCTGATGATACCCCTGCGGAGGCACAATGACGCCACCAGAGCACAGTATCGGTTCAGCGATGAAGGCAGCGACCTTGTCTGCTCCGGTTTGCAGTATCATGTTCTCCAGATCTGCAATTTTTTCGTCCAGAAAGTCATCGACCGTCTGATCGGGGCGACGTATATACGGATTCACGTTCGGCAAAAACCGCGTCAGGTCCGAGGCTTGGTCCAACCACCCTTTGTCGCGCTCTTTTCCGGATACCGAGGCCGCCAAATAGGTCGATCCGTGATATGCTTTCTGGCGCGAGATCACGATTTTCTTTTGAGGTTTTCCCAACAGGTTATTGCGAAATTGTACAAACCGCAGAGCGCTATCCACGGCCGTTGAACCACCGGTCGTGAAGAACACATGGTTCAAATCGCCCGGCGTTCTCTTGGCGATTTCATGTGCCAAACGGGCCGGAGTTGAGTTGGCGTTGTTGAAGGGCGAAAAATACGCCATCTGTTTCGCCTGCTGAGCCATCGCATCGGCAATCTCGTTGTTTCCATAGCCCAATTGAATGCACCACATGCCAGCAGGGCCGTCTATCAGGCGCTTTCCGTCCTCTGTGACGACATGAACGCCAAGGCCGCTTTCGGCAAAGGTTCGTTCATTTTGGCCAAGGTGTGACATCCCTTCCCAAGGGTGCAGGAAATGTTCGTTGTCCCATTCTCGTATGGACCGAAAGTCGGAGTTGAAAAGGGTCATGCAGCACCTTAATGTAATATAAATCACAAATTGAACAAGCATTCATTCAATGTCAATCCTTGAACTGTCTTAACGCTAAATGCGAGAAGACAAAGGCGACTACCCCAGTGAAGGAGAAATAAGATTAATCTCGAGCGTGATACACCAACCAATGCCCGAGACCTGGGTAAATTGCAGAACCGAAAGCTGCTGATCCAATCGGCTGCGGACGCCATTTATAGATACGGAATACGCGGAACAACTTCGGCAAGAATCCAAGAATTGTCGGGATTATCGCAAGGGATGGTCAACCTACACTTTGGTTCCAAGGAAAAGCTGCTGCTTGCAGTGGCTGAGGAATTGTCAGTCCGATACGCGGAGCAGTGGACGGCCATTGCAGTCAATCCAGAGTTAGACCCGGCAGACAAGCTAGTCTCTATTATAAAGGCAGATTTCGACCCACTGGTCCTAAATGCGCGGGACGTCGCGATCTGGTTTTCCTTTCGGGCTGAAGCGCTCTCGAACCCGAACATATTTCCTTTCATCGACTCGCGCGACAAAGGTTTCCGCGCGGTGATCCTGGAGTTGTTGGAACAAATAAAGGGTGAAGGCGAATACGAGGATGTAAGCGCCAAACTTGCAACAGACGCGTTGGTTGCTTTGTTGGAAGGGCTTTGGACCGACTACCATTTGCACTCAGATATCTTCAACCCCTCCGAGGCTTTGAAGATCTGCCTGTTTGTGCTGCAATCGATGTTTCCTAAACACTTTGGCACTCGGTCGATCCGCGGGAGTAGGTGACTGGGAACTAGCCACGGGCAATCACGAACCCGTCCGAGTCTTGTGGTTCAATCGGCGCAAGTCGTTGATCATTGCTTTGGCCAGAGAGACGCACATCAGTAGCAAAACGACGCTGAACGGCAATGCCCCGATGATCATCGAATTGGTCAATGCTTCCAATCCGCCGCCGCCAGCGATCAGCAGAGTTCCAATTACAAGAGTCAGAAGAACACCCCAAAGGATACGATGAAGAAGGCCGGTGTTTTCAGACCCGCCGGACATGATCGTGTTCATCACAAGGATGCCAGAGTCGGCGGACGTGACAAGGAATGTCATGGTTAAGAGCACACACATGACACTCACTACCGCGAGCAAGTTGCCCGATATCATTTCCCCCAATGTGACGAACAGGGTTGCCGTCGTTGAAGCTGCGAGGATTGATCCACTTGCATTCCCATTTAGTTCCAGGTCGATGGCCGCTCCACCCAGAATGGCCATCCACGCGAAACAAACGAGGGACGGGGCAATGACCGCGCCAAATATGAACTCGCGTACGGTTCGCCCTCTGGAGATACGCGCTAGGAAAAGGCCGACAAAGGGCGAAAACGCGATCCACCATGCCCAATAAAATGTAGTCCATCCGGCCTGCCATCCGAACAACCTGCCTCGTGTGCCCGCGTCATAAGCTGCAGTCTTGGTCGCGTCAGAAAGATCGGCTGTATCGTTGCTCAAACCCTCAAGATAGGTTGCTTTTGTTCCCCAGGGATCAGTTGCACCCGCGAAGAGTTCGCCGACAAAGGGCGCAGCCTCAGCTGGCAATGCGGAGCCAAACTCGCCTTCGGAAATCGGTCGAAAAGCTTGGAAACTCAGCGGGACAAAGTTTTTGATATAGTCAACCAGTGCTGTGGCGTAGGTCGTCGCCGCAAAAGCGAATGAACCATAAACAATGAATACCGCCAGCAATACCAGTGAAAAGAGAAGATTAATATTTGACAAGTATTTGACACCACGCCCCACGCCAGAGACGGCTGAGAGTGTCGACATAATCATAACAACGATCAACGCCGTAATTAGGCCGGCGGTCGACGGGATCACTTTGGTTACTTCTTTTTCAACAAGCCAATTCGCACCGGTAATTAGAAACGCACCGTCCACCAATTGAGAAACGCCATAACCGATCGTTACCGCCACGCCGAGTATTGTCGCAACGACGCCGAGTACATCGACCACATGGCCTGCAACACCGTTTGAGTATTCTCCAAGCAATGGGGTCAGTGCGGTGCGGATTGTTAGCGGCATGCCTCTTGTAAACGCATAATAGGCAAGGCTAAGGCCGGTGACGACGTATATTGCCCAGGCGTGAAATCCGGTGTGCAAAAAGGTATAGCGGTAGGCTCCATCAATAGCGTCCTCGCTTTTGGGTGCGACTTCCCCGGAAATAGTCAATGGATTTGTTTCCCAAAGGCCGAGTGGTTCGGCGGTTGCATAGACCATTAGGCCCACGCCTAGACCCGCCCCAAACATCATCGAAAACCAAGAGAAGTTTGAAAATTCCGGTTTCTCATCTTCTAAACCCAGCCTCATTCGGCCGGTTGAAGGTATGAGCGCGATAAGGAAAAGGAAAAATACAAATAATCCAACGGAAAGGTTGTAGAATGTGTTGAACTCGGCCAGCACTCCTGACTTCCAGGATCGCAGTGTATCGTTCGCAGATAGTGGCCAAACCAGCGCCCAGAGAACGAGCAGAGAAACCGAAAGTTTGCTTACCAGCGCAATCGGCAGGCTATATCCTTTGTAAAAGCCAGTTCCCTGAGTTCTTATTTTGAGTTCTGTGAAAGGTTCTTCAAGCGCCATGTTTTCCCGGTCTTACATAAATTGACTGCTTTGCACGCCGCGGTGTCAGTCGCTGGGTTTCAGACTATTTTAGTTTCAGCCAGATTAGGAGTGTAGCAGCGGGATTGGTCTTGTCAGAAGAACTTTGCTTGAGCGGGGCAGGGCGGTTGCGTAGCTTTTACCCATGACCAGACCTGTCTCTTTCAAATACTTCAAAACCAGCCCAGAGATCATCCGCCTTGCGGTGATGCTATACAACCGTTTCCCGCTCTCGCTTCGAAATGTGGAAGACTTATTGCACGAACGGGGAATTGAGGTGAGCCACGAAACCGTCCAATATTGGTGGAACCGTTTCGGCCCGATGTTTGCATCAGAGATCCGAAGAAAACGGGTTCAGCAACTCCGAGCCTTTTCAAAATGGAAGTGGCACGTGGACGAAGTATTCGTGAAAGTGAACGGCAAGCGGCATTATCTTGGCGGGCTGTTGATCACGAAGGTGAGGTGCTGGAAGCCGTTGTCACGAAGCGTCGAAACAAAGCTGCAGCACTGAAATTCCTCAAGAAATTGATGAAGCGGCATGGTTGTGCCGAAGAGATCGTCACAGATCGCTTCGCTTCCTACAAGGCTGCGCTCAGAGAAATGGGCGCGCTTGAAAAACAACAGACGGGCAGGTGGCTCAACAACCGAGTCGAGAATTCGCACCTCCCGTTTCGACGACGCGAACGCGCGATGCAGCGTTTCAGGCGCATGCGAAGTCTACAGAAATTCGCCTCCGTCCATTCCTCCGTCTACAATCACTTCAACCAGGAAAGATCGCTGACCAGCCGGGACACCTTCAAGCTGACCCGCGCCGCCGCTCTCGCCGAGTGGCGTCAACTTTGTTCCGGATAGGTGCGCGGTTTTCGCAGCAAACTGACACTGGTTCGAATTCGTCTGACAGCACCCCACCAATGCTCGGATAAGCTCAGGTCGCTTAGCTGCCACACGCAGAGCAACTGCAGAACCCATGGAAATACCACCGATTACCACAGGACGGGAAGCCTTTGCCTCTATGAGCGCAATTGTGTCGTCTGTGAATTGTCTGATCGAGAAGTCATCAACAGGCCCGGTTTCTGAGTCGCCATGTCCGCGAAATTCCATCGCGGCAACACTTGTAATTGTGTCCTTCGGAAAAGCCTCAATTGGAAATTGAGCGGTGTCGCACAAACCGCGTTGAAACACCATGGTATCGTCTGTGAATTCGCCGTGTACCGAGAACTTTATCCCGTCGGAACTAAATGCGGATTTACTGGCCAACTTATTTTCCAAACATGACAAAGGTAGTGGATAAAATCGCAAACAGAGCAGGCCCTGTTTGCGAATACCAGAGGCAAATTTTCTGACTGTGTATGAAGTCTTAGTCAATTGCCAAAGTGTTGCCTCTCGTCAGCATCTAGGCAATCAAGTCTAGGCTACTGTGGTCAACGCTGATCGAGATCTGTGTCTCTAGATCATCCGCCTCCACGATGTCTCCAGCGATCAGGATTTCCTGTTCCTCGACTTCGCTTCGACGACCGTATGACAACGTTAGCAGCGTTGTGATTTCGTCGTCCTCCACTTCGTAGCTGATTAAAACACGCGAGGCACTGCCATCAATCTGGATCATATCGTCATCTGCTTTGCTAAAGTCAGCGATGAATGCTCCGCCTTCTTCAAAGACAAACCGGTCGGTTCCGCTACCGCCAACCACGGTATCGCCGTTTGCTGCGGTGATTACGTCATCGCCTTCAAAGCCAATCAAGAGATCGCGGTCATCGGTCCCAGTGAGAACATCGTTTTCATTGGTTCCGCCGATACGTCCAGCAGCAAAGAATACATCCTCTTGCTGATGCTCGATACCAGTGTTTGCCGCAATCACATCCGCCAGAGTCGTATCCCAGAGGGCCTTTACGTCACTTTTGTTCAGATACCCGGCTTCACTCCAATAGGCATCGCCATCCCGCAGACGCAGGAACTGATCGACTATCACTGCCGAGAAGGTTTCACCCAGAATACCGCCGTCTGCGGGGTCTTCGGCCAGCCCGCCGATCCAGGCGTCTAGGTCGTCAACACTGTCGTAAAGGTCCGAAAGCGTTGCCGCTATTTCGGCATCCGATGTCACGCCCGAGAAGTCTTCCGCCCGTTCCAGACCGAACGCTTCACGCAGGTCGTTGTAGCTGGCGACGCCAAGGTCTCGACCGCGCTGAATATTGATCGATGCCAAATCCAGCCCGAAGGACCCATCGGGAGCAAACAGGAAGGAACGTACGTCCTCGACGACCATAGTATCAAGCTCTTGGGCTGTGCTTCCCATCAATCCGCGTAGGATTGGATCAATTCCCCCTGCGTCTTCAATGGCTTGCGGGTTTAAGAAGGCATCCTGCAGCGCAATAGACCCTTCCGCGATGCTGCTGCCATCTTCGTTAAGACGCAACAGATCTGACGACAAAAGAGAATGGCCAAACCGATAGGCCGCAGCTGAGAATTCGACTGCGATACCCGGATTGATCGTCGGATCATATCCGTAATAACTAGAGATAGCTTCTTCACCGACGAGGATTGGTAGGAAGTCGTTGAAGGTAATCGCCTGCAACTCTGCCTCGACCCGCATGCGGGCTGCATCAAAAAGCTCTTCTTCGGACAAACCAGGCTGTCGTTCTGCAAGTGTATCCACCCACCGGTTGTGTTCGCGCGCGAACAGTGTGTGCAGAGACGTCAGCGCGATATTCTCTGCTGCGCGTACGTCCCCCGCAAGAACACCGCCATCCTCGGTTTGAACTAGCAACCCATTGTCGTCCAGTATCAGATAGGCTCCATCACGCAGTGTGGCGGCTGTAGCTTGGTCAGAGCCATAAAGCATACTGCCATCAATAAACGCCGTGATTTCGTTGTGATATGTGCGCTCAAAATCCTCGCCACTGCCTTCAACCGGATCAGCCCGGAAGAAGGAAATTACGCCGCCGGGCTCAAAAACAGTATCACCCACAGGGGCGACGATCGGAGCGAATTCGGTGTCTCCGCCCTCGGTCAGGTCAAGGTCATGATCAATAAACTGACCCCAGGCCCAAACCATATCGCTGATACCAAAACTGCTGGGAATCTCACCTTCCTGGGCAACAACCGCATTGGAGATTGCACGTGGATTTGGTCTGCTGACGTCCATCTCTCCGATACCATCCACAAAACTGTTTGGTGCCAGTCTAAGTAGGTCCTGTCCGGCAGAACCCCAGTCAACTTTCGCCGCGTTGTTGCCGGTTCCATCTACGGCGCGAGCTACTATCTCGCTTACATCTTCGGAACGTGGGTTTTCGTCTCGGCCATGTCGATCTTCACGTTGACGATCACCGCGCTCTTCGAAGTTCTCGTTTGACCGGCGGTCTTGTCGATCGTCTCTTGGTTGTCTTCTTGCGGAGCTCTGCTTCATAGCGCACCTCTCTTGCCACGCGCCGAGGTAATCAGCGCGCATTGTGAATGTTCATGTTCAATTTGAGCGACAGCCGAGTGAAAGCCGCCGCAGATTGGGTGCACCCCGACCCAGCGTTACAAAAATCCGCAATAATAATGAGTTAAGAATTCATCGCGCCTCGATGCGAGCAACAAGCCGCTAGTTCTGAGAAGTATCGGCGGTCGACCGCTTGGATAAGCGCAAACCAAAAAACAATACCCGTTTCTTGGATGAGTAGCGCTTGGTCGCAACACTCGAGAAAAACGCTGAGACCGTTTGTTCCGCAAAGCAGACATTGAAAAGAGTTGCGACGAATGATTGCTCTGCGGACAAAGCAGGCGTTCTACGCGACCAAAATCAACTGGCAAAATGATTGGCTTTATACTGGCCGATCGTCGTAGGCTCTGGACGTTCTGCTACGATACACCACTGTCAGAAATGCAATAGTTCAAATGAGGAAGCTTACGGTGCTAAGATATCTCCTTCTCTTTGCCTTAGTCGTTTTGAACGGTACAGCGACCGCAGATGACCGACCAATCTTTGATGCGCATATTCACTACAGTCACGACGCTGTGGAGCTGGTCCCACCTGAACAAGTGGCTAGGATTTTGCGGGATGCTGGCGTGCGAAAGGCGCTTGTTTCCAGCTCTGATGACAATGGTACTCAACTGCTCTTGGACGCAGCGCCAGATATCGTTGTCCCGGCACTTCGTCCTTACCGTCGTCGCGGAGAGATCAACACCTGGATGCACGACGAAACTGTAGTCGACTATCTGGAAACAAATCTGGCGAAGAACGAATACGAAGCCATCGGCGAGTTTCACGCTTATGGCAATGATATCAAAACGCCGGTCATCCAGCATATGATCGCTTTGGCAAAAGAACGGAATTTAATTCTGCATCACCACGGCGATCGCGAGGCGGTTGACCTGATTTTCGAAACATGGCCCGAAGCCCGCGTTTTGTGGGCCCATTCAGGCTTTGTCGATCCTGAAAGTGCGGTAGACGCCCTGGACACCCACCCTAGACTCTGGGCCGATCTAGCGTTTCGTTCAGGTATGATTTCACAGGGCCGCGTCGACCCTGGTTGGAAGGCCGCGTTTGAAGCACATCCCGATCGTTTTATGGTTGGCACGGATACATTCGCCCCAGAGCGTTGGTACTACGTTGGCCCTCATGCCGACTATTCGCGTGAATGGTTAAGCCTTCTTCCAAATCAGATTGCAGACAATATTGCGTACGTAAACGCGGAACGTATGCTGGCAAAAGAATGAACCTCTGGGCTTTTTGGTTTTTGATTTCATCAGGGCCGGTCGCTGCGTGTGAAGCGGCGGGGAAACGCGCAGCTTCAGATGCCGCAAACGCACCT
The DNA here is from genome assembly GCF_056537565.1 of Ruegeria sp. C8. Taxonomy (NCBI): domain Bacteria; kingdom Pseudomonadati; phylum Pseudomonadota; class Alphaproteobacteria; order Rhodobacterales; family Roseobacteraceae; genus Ruegeria; species Ruegeria sp. C8. The sequence goes on along the minus strand of NZ_JBQFRV010000028.1, from coordinate 4,951 downwards.
GAGGTCTATGTCTCGTCAGGAGTCATTCCACTGGCTCAACCGTTTTCCATTCTAATCGAAGTCTGCAATGAAACTCCCGTGAGGGAAATACTTGTCGATGCAATCATGCCGGCTCACCAACACGGTTTAAACTACACTCCCAAGGTAACGGCGTTGGACGAAGGAAAATTCCGTATCGATGACCTGTTGTTTCACATGCCAGGTTTGTGGGAACTGCAAGTGGACGTCGACTACGATGGGCAATCGGTTTCCTATACAAGCGAGCTTGAGCTGAGATGAGGCTTTGGGTGTCAGTCGCGTTGGTGGTCTTGGCAAGTGCCGCGAATGCAGAAGTTTTGTTGTCTGAAGACGAAATTGAACAAACGCTTTCCTTCGGACCGTGGCCACCATCTTTGCAGCCGGATCCAAGTAACAGAGTTTCAAACGATGCCAGCGCGATTGCGCTCGGCGAGGCTTTGTTCAACGATCCGTTGTTGTCCGTCGATGGTGCCTTTGCCTGCGCAAGTTGCCATGATCCTGAGCAGGCATTTACTACGAAAGAAGCGCGCGCATTCGGCCGGTTTCTGCTAGATCGGAACACGCCATCTCTGAGAAACCTAGCGGGTCTTCGATGGTACGGTTGGGGCGGCAAGAGTGACAACCTCTGGGCCGCCAGCTTACATCCCATCATCGAAGACGAAGAGATGGCGCACAATAGAGAGAGTCTGAAAGCAGCAATTTCTGACAGTCCGTATATTTATGACTTTGAGAAGATTTTTGGTGAGATCCAAAAGCAAGACCCAGAATTGGTTTTGGTTAACACGGCCAAAGCTTTATCAGCCTACCTGGAAACTTTAATTACAGAACCGACACAATTTGACGATTTTAGAGACGCGCTGGAACGCAGCGATTTTGCCGAGGCGGCGAACTATCCTGAAGCTGCACAGCGAGGTCTTCAGTTGTTCTTGGGACGCGGCAATTGTGTGTTTTGCCACAACGGTCCAAGATTCTCCAACAACGAGTTCCACGACGCCGGCGTACCATATTTTCTAAACGGAGCCGAAGTAGACGAAGGGCGGTTTGGCGGATTGAACATATTACTATCAAGCAAATATACCCTAGACGGGGATTGGAGCGACGATTCGGATAAGCAAGGGGCTTGGGCAGTTCGCGGTGTGCGCAGGAGCCATTCTGACTTTGGAACCTTCAGGACACCCAGCCTGCGGGGCGTAGCCGAAACAGCGCCCTACATGCATAACGGCAACTTGGTCGACTTGGATGCGGTAATCCGACACTACAGCGAAATTGACATGGAACGGTTGCACTCTGATGGTGAAGCCATACTCGCGAAATTGAGTTTATCCGAGCAGGAGATTGCAGACTTGGTTGCGTTCTTGGTGACGCTGTCTAGCAAACCTTAGACCTTTACCCGAGAGGAATTTGGGGTTTTCCACTTCTCTGAATAGTTAGACCTAACGATGGGATTCCGCCTTGGGCTCGGAGCGGTCATTCGCTGCACCTAGCGTGAACGACCGCTATCCCGGGCAGAAAGCGACCCGGATTAGGCGCAGTGCAACCAAGATGGCGCAGAACTATTCAGAGGGTTGGTACTTTGCCGATTGCGACGATCTTTTACTCGAGTGGAAACGGGTGGACGCGAAGTACTACAAGGAAGTGTTCTTGTAAGACTTCAGCGTGTAAATGCAAACGTGTTTGTTTCCAATGCGGCAAGGAAAGTTATTGAATGCATCGCAAAACGCTGTTTCGAGAACCGCAGACGAAACGATCCAATAGTTGTTCCATCTCAGAGTGCCTACTGATTAAGAATAAATAATGTTCGCGTAATCCTTACCAAAGCTTCGAGCACCAAGTCCATTGTACTTCATATCACTGGGTTAAAAGGGTGTTTTAGTAACAATGGTTTATGAAATCGGTGTAGATATGGCGCTCTCGGCCATGAAGGTATCTTCGGTAGTAAGTGAAAGAGATGACCAACTCTACGCAATGGGAGTCTGTGAGGCGATGGGACTTACACCTCGTGAGGCTGCCTTAGTAATTTTGGCTAAAGATAGTGAATTTGTTAAGCCCAGAGAAACGGAAATATGCATCAAATAATGGGCACGCGAAGGAAGTTTGAATCCGACAGAACCTGCTGTCGCTAGTGCCCTTTCGAGGCTCGGCTATAGCGAGATTTAGGGTCTTGTCAGAAGAACTTTGCTTGAGCGGGGCAGGGTGCTCTCGTGGCCTTCGCGCATGATTAAACAATCGCCATTCAAGTACTTCAAAACCAGCCCCGAGATCATCCGCCTTGCAGCAATGTTGTACATCCGTTTCCCGCTTGCGCTTCGGAATGTCGAAGAGGTCTTGTCAGAAGAACTTTGATTGAGCGGGGTAGGGTTGTTGCGTAGCTTTTGCCCATGACCAGACCTGCCTCATTCAAATACTTTAAAGGCAGGGCAAAATGTGGTGGTGATCCAAATACCCGCGCCGTCAGGATCTGGGATGACAGACAGCGCGGGCCATAGTCTGGTCATGGGACTGCCCAGACTATCTGGAACTCGTATTTGGGCAAGCAAAGTTAACCAGATTGGTGTGGCCACTGCTTCACGACAGTGTTTTCCCAATTGGTAACCAACTACCTGCATAGTTCGCCCCTACTTTCAAAAGCAGGACTGCGAGATCTAATACTCACGCAAGCATGGTCCGCGCGATAAAAATATTCTTCCCGCGCGTAAAAATACTTGAATTGTTGCATCTTGGATTCAAGTATTCGAATGCGTGGCAAATTTGTATTACCTCTGTTGCTCACGCATTCGCCAGATTTGTCTGGTTCGCCTCTTGGTGACGTGGAGTGAGTGGCGTCGCCAAGAGGCCATCATTTGTTTGAAAGGCAGTCTTTAGAAGAGCTCGAGTTTACAATTGCATAGCAAACTATGGGCCCTGCCAAGCAAATGATAGTATCGTCTACAAAGTGGACATCCAGCGTGGTCGAGGGAATAGCTGCTCCTACCCCAAACAAGAACTGTCTGTCTCAAGCTTTCGCGGAAACAGCAGTCTTTGCAAATCCATTGCTTCGTGTAGCGCTATCGCACCCGTGTCACGCACGCACAATTGCACACAGTTCTTCAGGTGGTAATCAAAAGCGGTATGTCGCACCGATAACCGGCCCCGACTGACTGAATGTAAAGTCGTTGCCGTTGATCTCGTGATCGAACGTGATGTAGCGATATCCGCCTCTAATCATCCATCTTTCGTTTATTGAGTAATCCGCGGTCAACAACACTTGCCAGGTCTCACTGTCGCTGCTGAATCCGCCATAGTCTAAAAACGCCGTGCCGGTCCACCTGTCTGAGAACTTAAACCGAGCACGGGCTCCGACAACGGGGTCAGTCCAGTCTGCGTCCACAGTGGTTGTACGCCCTGGCAACGCTCCGGGTGACAGCGTGAACTGAGTTTCTGTACTAAACCACCTGAAACCTCCTGCAACGTCGACCTGTACAGTTGAATCTTCATAGACCCGGTAACCAACATAGCCGCTCAGAAACTGCGTCTTTAGCGACGTGTCCAGCCCGGAAAATGCGGTGCCAGGTGTGTCATCTCCGAAAGAAAGGTCGGTGTAGTTGTAGTCAGCCAATAAGCTCCACCGTCCATTGCTGGCAGCAATTGTACCCATAAACGCAAGGTCCAAGTTGCTTAGCGCGTCCGAAAAACTGAGCGTGGCATCGATGTTGCCTCGTGGAGTGTCCAGCGACGTTTCGGTCTCTGGCATGAAGAGGTAAATAGTGGCTTCGAAACTCCAGTCGCTGGAATGTGCTGCCATAGGTGCCGCCAAAAACGCTAAGCTTAAGAACGCGGTTCTCCATGTGGGAAGCCGTTGCATTGTACCCTCCAAACAAACACCGACTGCAAGAACATTCGACAGCGAAGGCCTGAACTTGCATTCCAGCATTCTGATGTGAATTAGAGTTATAGCATTGATCTGAATCAATATGATCCGCGTTCTACGCAGTGCAGAAAGAGCATATCATTTAGAGTTAGCATCAGCTTAGGTGTACTGAAGGTTTTGTCAGAAGAACTTTGCTTGAGGCGGGCAGGGGTGTTGCGTAGCTTTTGCCCATGAACAGACCTGCCTCTTTCAAATACTTTAAAACCAGCCCCGAGATCATCCGCCTTGCGGTGATGCTGTACATCCGTTTCCCTCTCTCGCTTCGAAATGTGGAAGATCTGCTGCACGAGCGAGGCATCGATGTGAGTCACGAAACCGTTCGATATTGGTGGAACAGGTTTGGCCCGATGTTTGCTTCTGAAATCAGGCGGAAGCGGGTTCAGCAATTGAGAGCATACTCCAAATGGAAGTGGCATGTGGACGAGGTTTTCGTGAAGGTGAATGGCAAACGGCATTATCTTTGGCGGGCTGTTGATCACGAAGGCGAGGTGCTGGAAGCCGTTGTCACCAAACGCCGAAACAAAGCTGCAGCACTGAAATTTCTCAGGAAATTGATGAAGCGACACGGCAAAGCGGAAACCGTCGTCACGGATCGCTTCGCATCGTATCGGGCCGCTTTCAGAGAGCTTGGTACTGCCAAAAAACAGCAGACGGGCAGGTGGCTCAACAACCGAGTTGAGAATTCACACCTTCCTTTCCGACGACGCGAACGCGCGATGCAACGGTTTAGGCGCATGCGAAGTTTGCAGAAATTCGCCGCCGTCCATTCCTCCGTCTACAACCACTTCAACCAGGAAAGATCGCTCGCCAGCAGAGATACCTTCAAGTTGACACGCACCGCCGCTCTCGCCGAGTGGCGTCAACTTTGTTCCGGATAGGTTCACGCTATCCGCGGGAAACTGAGACTGGTTCGAATTCGTCTGACAGCACCTTCTGAAGATTGTCGTCGGATCATGTCTGCGCGCTGGTACCGGGAAATGTTCCCTGAAACGGTCTTGGCTAGAAAGGGCAACACCTCAGAAGAAA
>NZ_JBQFRV010000027.1:0-49721 GCF_056537565.1 Ruegeria sp. C8 | reverse complement strand
CTGAAAGATGCGCATGATCATTTGTCCGAACTCCGTAAAGTACGGTTCCTGAATGTATGAGCGCCTCTGGTTCTATGACCATATCATTTTGTTGCGGGTGTGTCTGCTTTGGGCTCAACGCGGTCATCCGACCTTTTTTCTGATGAAGGCTAAGCGCCGCTAAGCGGTCTTTCGGCAGCAGACAGTCGAACTTTGTGCATTTAGTGGTCGCTCAGCACGATAGCAGACGCTGACCAAAAACCCGCTCCGCTGTAGCCGAGGATGGCACTTAACTACCGCCAAGCCCCGTAGAAAAATGCACAATTATTCTCAACTCAAACCGAATTATATTATGTAAAGTATATAGTTATTGCTTGGTGCATTCACTTTCTGAGAACAGAGGGGTTCACTATGCCAACACCGCTCTTCAAGCCTGGTCATTCCGGAAATCCGGGTGGCCGACCCAAGCTGGAGCCCCAGACAAGAAAGTTGATTCAGTCGAACGGCGAGATCGCTGTTAAACGCATGAACGATCTTTTGTCGATGGATGAGCTCTTCAATCGCATTGATCGGAACGGCGAATTTGTATTGGGAAAACTCTCTGGCAAGGAACAAATCGCCTTGTTGGCCTTAGCGCAGGACCGAGCCTTTGGACGCGCTGATAGCGTTAGCATCACACACACCCACAGCGGAACTGTCGGCATGAGTGTCAATCCAACACAGCGGCTCAAAGACATCAGCGACCGCCTTCCAGAAAGATTGGCTCAGCGGAAGGTGATTGAGCCAAAACTGCATGACGTCGAGTAGTCTCCAACCATCTCTTAGGGGCTGCCTGGTGCAGAGGTTTGGGTTTGCGCCTACAGGCCATGCGCACGCGCACGTAAGCCTCCTCGAGTTGACGACCCTATACTGTATCTGATAGGCGACGCCCCCTTTTTCCAAAAAATTAGGAGGACCTGCAGATGTGGGTAGCATTCTCGACGCCCGAGAGTTCGGGCTTTTTTCTCGGCCGTTGCAAAGGATGAGGACGGTAAGACCAGCGGGCCGCACATGGGGTCTCGCGTCTGTCTTCGGTTCCACCGCGCTCAAGACGCCGAACTTCTGTGCGATTATGGTATGGACGGTGAGGTGATCGAAACACCGGGCGGCGACTATCGTTACCGGGCGTTCATTCCACGAAACCACCTCGTGACAGTGCTGATGAACCTGGGCGACCGAATGGCATACCCTAATTTCAAGGACAGCATTCCCAACGATGACATACCACCAGCAAACGCCTGCCATTAGGCATTGGCTGTGTTCGGTAATATACAGGCGAGTGGACCGCACGGAGTGGGGTGAAAACAACCTATTTCGCCCAGCGCGGTTGCTTCAAAGTTGCCTTGAAGAGAAACTCCTCGAAGCTATCAAGTGGACCAGATCACCCAAGACGTTTCTTTTATTGAGAAACCAATGGCGGACCGAGGAGGATTCGAACCCCCGACCCCTTGATTCGTAGTCAAGTACTCTATCCAGCTGAGCTATCGGTCCGCGTTGGTGAGGCGCTATTTAGACCCGGTGCCGGGGACGTGCAAGCCGATTCTGCAAAAATTCTTCAAAAAGTTAGATCGCCGCGTGGAAGGCTTATTTCAAAGGTTGTACCGGTGGGTCCGGTCTCTTTCAGCACGAGCTCTCCTCCATGTCCGCGCACCAATTCCTGTGAAATCGCAAGCCCAAGGCCCGAGCCGCCTTTGCGCACGCCGCCCTGGAATGGCGTGAACAGATTCTCGCGGGCTTTGGGCGGCAGGCCGGGGCCGGTGTCGCGGATTTCGATGCACCAACTGGCCTCCATGGCGCAGCCGGTGACGGTGACGCGCCCGGGTTTGCCCGAGGCGACCAGAGCCTGCCGGGCATTGCGCACAAGGTTCATGATCACGCGGAACAGCTGCTCGGGGTCTGCGCGCACGACCAGATCCTCGGGCACCTCGTTCACGATTTCGACGCATGCATCGGCAACGGCCAACTGCTCGCTGGCGGCGACATCTTCGGCGATGTCGCGGACGCGGACCATTGTCAGGGTCGGCGCGGGTTCTTCCGCGCGTCCAAAGGCGAGGGTGCTTTCACACAGTGAAACCGCACGCGTGATCGAGTTGACCAGCTTGGGGGCCATGCGGCGGACCAAGGGGTCATCGCTGGCTTCGATCCGGTCGGTGAACAGTTGTGCAGAGGTCAGAATATTGCGCAGGTCATGGCTGACCTTGGCCACCGCACCACCCAGTTGCGCCAGACGCTCGCGTTGTTTCAGCGCCTGCGTCAGGTCGGTCTGCAGCATCTTGAGGGCCTCTTCCGCCTCACGCAATTCAGTGACCTTGGAGTTGGGAGTGATAATGCCCCGCGCATCCTCGGGCGCGCTGGCATAGCGCTGCATATAGCCGACAACGCTTTTGATCGGGCGTACCAGCACAACGCGCACAGCAAGGAACAGGAAGAAAGCCGTGATTATCGAAATAACGAAGGACAGACCCAGAATACGCAGCCCGTAATCCACCATCGCCATGCGCAAGGGCATGCTGTCTATGGTTACCTCGATTAGTAGACCGGCGCCTTTGACTGGCTCACCGATCACGCGGATGACCTCATTCTCAGTGGTGAAAATACGGGTCATCGCATCGCGGATCAGGATCCATGGGCCCGCGTCTCGCAGATCATAGGTGTTGGTGATCTGTTCCGGGATAGGCGAAGACAGCATCAGCTGCCGCACCTCATCGCGCCGCAGGACGACGTTATAGACACCCGCATTTGCCAGCAGCTCGGCCTCGAGATCGTCGGCGAGCATATCATCGGCCAGTAGCGCCAAAGACGCGATCTGCGCGCGTTCCAACCGGTTCAGCAGGAAGTCTTCCCGGAAACGCGCGATGGACGGCACAAAGATCAGGACCTCGGCCAACATCACGAAGACCGTCGTCAGGATCAGAAATCGGCCGGACAGCGAGTTCAATTGGCGCTCCTCTTCCGGTCAGGGGATCCAGCGTTGCACGAACCTGACCACGCGTTTAACCGTCTGATTCTCAAACAGCCTTGGCGAGAAATAAGCCCCCGCCACACGTTTGTTAACCTCTCCGATCGTCGGATAGGGTGAAACCATCGCGGCGATCTGTCCCATCTTGAGGTTATTGGCCAGCGCAAGGGACCACAAGTTGATCAGCTCTCCGGCCTGATGACCAATGATTGTCGCGCCCACCGGGCGTCCTTTCACGACCATGACCTTGATGAACCCTTTTGTCTTACGCTCGGATATGGCGCGGTCATTGTGGTGATAGTCGAACCGGGCAACCTCCATCGCGTCGCCATGCTGTTCACGAGCCTGCGCCTCTGTCAGGCCAACTTGAGCCAGTTCGGGGTCCGTATAGGTAGCCCAAGGGATGTGAGATGTCTTGGCCTTTGATGGCAGACCAAACAGGGCCGAGCGGATGATAATGCCCGCATGATACCCCGCCACATGGGTGAATTGCAGACCACCCGCCACATCGCCGATGGCATAGACCTTGCGATTGGACGTGCGCAGAGCGTCATCCACCTTGATCCCCGTGCGCGTTCGGTCGATCCCTGCGGCCTCTACGTTCAGGCGTTCGACATTGGCCTTGCGTCCGGCTGCCATCAGAAGATGGGTCCCGGCAAAGATGTCTCCGTTCTGGGTGACAACTTCGACCGCGCCAGCCGAGCCTCGGATTTGCGCGACCATGGCTTGTTCCTGAATGTCGACACCTTCGGCCCGCAGGGTCTCCAGAACGAGGGCTGCAGCCTCGGGGTCATCCTTGCCCAGCGCCTTTGCGCCTTCGATCACGGTGACCTTGCAGCCCAGCCGGATATGGGCCTGCGCCATCTCCATCCCGATGGGGCCGCCGCCGATGATCAACAGGTGGTCGGGCTTATCCTTCAGATCAAAGATGGTTTCATTCGTGTAGAATGGCACCGAGTCCAGCCCCGGGATCGGCGGCACAAGCGGCGATGATCCGGTGGCGATGACAACCCGCCGGGCGGTGATCACGTTCTCACCGGCCTGCACCTGTGTCGGAGACAGGAAGGTGCCAAATTCGCGGATCACCTTGACGCCGAAGCCCTCGAACCGTTCCTGACTGTCCATCGGCTCGATCTGAGCGATGACATCGTGCACGTGATCCTTGGCGGCGGCATAGTCCACTTGCGGCACAACATCGGCCACGCCAAAAGGCGCAGAATACGCCTGCCCATAAGCCATCTTGCCACTTGCGATCAGGGCCTTGGAGGGGACACAGCCAAAGTTCAGGCAATCCCCGCCCATCTTGTGGCCTTCCAGCAGAATCACATCGGCCCCCATCTGCGCCGCCCCTGCTGCAACCGACAAACCGCCCGACCCGGCGCCGATGACCAGGATATCTGTTTTCAGCTCTTTCATGGAATTCAGGCGTCCTTTTTGCCGCGCAGGGCTTTGATCAGAATGGGCAGAGCGGCCAATACGCACAAGCCTATGATCGGACCGATAACAAAAGGTTCCCAAAGCAGCGAAACATCCGGCGTTTCGCCGCGATCAAAGACACCGCCTAGGCCGACGCCGATCCAGGTGTAGACGATACCACCCGGAATGATGCCCAGCGCCGTGGTGAACAGGAAGTTGCGGAACTTCACGCCCACCAATGCCGGGACCAGATTGGCCACAAAGAACGGAACCACGGGCACAAGACGCAGCAGGAACAGGACCGAGATCTCATTCTCGCGCAGGCCGTCCTTGAGTTTCTTGATGGTCCCTTCCGAGGATTCGAGTCGCGCCGTCAACGACTCACCCAAGCCCCAGCGCGCAGCCAAGAAGATGGCGGATGCGCCGATGGTTGCCGCGAATACGTTGAACGCGGTGCCTGCGAACAGGCCGAACAGGAAACCACCGGTCATCGAGGCGACGGCGGCCCCGGGCAGGGAAAACGCCACGATCACGATATAGATCCCAACGAAAGCTGCGGCCATGGCCCAGTAATACTCATCCCGCCAGGCCAACAGGGCCTCGCGATTGTCGCGCAGGGTTTCAAAACTCAGGTAGTCCCCAAGGGTGAAGAACCCCACCGCGGCGACGGTCAGGATCACAAGCAATGGAATATGGCGCGCAAACCCGCTGCGCGGTGCTTGGGTTGTTTCGCTCATCTGGCTGTCCGGCTTTGATTGTTTCATTCTGACCCCAACATGCGCTGCCTCGTGGTCCTGCAACAGGCCCCTCACGCGGCCTTGAACTCTGTGGCAGGGAATGTGAGGGTTCGGGGCGCAAAAAACCGGATTCTGAAATCTTTTGACCGGCCAGGTTACAGAATTGTTGCAAAAGGCGCGAAAACCCGTGCCTTGGGGTTTGACTTACCCCCCGCTTGGCAGTAGAGGACGGGCTTCGAACACTCGGGCCAGGCGAATCCGCGCCGCACCCACCGCTATAGATTGGAGACGGAGCGATGAAACGCACCTATCAGCCTTCGAACCTGGTTCGCAAACGCCGCCACGGTTTCCGCGCGCGCATGGCCACCAAAGCCGGCCGCAAAATCCTGAACGCGCGCCGTGCACGCGGCCGCAAATCGCTGAGCGCGTAAACCGCCTCACCGATCAGGTTATGAACATGACGCCGCCGGAGGCCCCTGAGGATGGTATCAACCAACCGAGGGTCAAGCCCCCGGCGGCGTCCGTTTGCGCGCCCAAACCTCTGACCGTTCTCAAGAATCGTTCTGATTTCCTGAAAACGGCACGGGCGCGTCGGCAAGGCACATCCTCGATGATGGTGCAGGCCCGCAAGCGTGCGCCGGATGAGGGCGCAGGCATTCGCATCGGGTTTACCTGTTCCAAGAAGGTCGGCAATGCGGTGGCCCGCAACCGCGCCAAGCGCCGCCTGCGTGAAGCAGCCCGCGCCGTACTGCCCACACAGGGGCATGAGGGCTGGGACTATGTCCTGATTGGCCGCGCCGAGGTCACCGCCGGGCGGGCGTTTGACGCCATGCTCGACGATCTGCGCTATGCGCTGCGCAAGATTCACTCCCCTCGCAAATGACCCTGCTGGCGCGCATATTTGCTCTGCCCGTGCGCGCATACCGGTTGGTTTTCAGCCCCTGGGTCGGATTCAATTGTCGCTACCAACCGACGTGTTCGGCCTATGCACTGGAAGCGCTAGAGAAACACGGCGCGATCAAGGGCGCGTGGCTGGCCGCCCGTAGAATCGGGCGCTGCCACCCATTGGGCGGTACGGGGTATGACCCAGTGCCCGAGAAATCCGAAGACGATTAGACCAGCGCCAGATTCCCTCGGTCCGTGAACCTTCGGGTCGGGATGACTTCCCGATCCAACTTACCCAGCAAAGAGTGGTGCAAATCTTCGTAGAACCGAGGCGAGTCGAAATACCAGCTGTGGCTGGCGGATGGTCCATCCGGGTAATCCGCGCGATTGTCATTGAAAAACTTGCCGCAATACAGGTTAACCGCCTTTTCAGGATGGTCCGAGGGCATACCCACCCGCCCTAATCTGCGCGAAACGCCCACGCGCTTGACCTCAGAGATCGAAAGAACCTCATCAAACGGGCTGTAGTAGCAGGTCAGCCTCGTACACCGCCGCATCAAGGATGAGGTCTTGGCGCTGCCTTCCCGGAAAGACTTGGCCGAAACATCCGCCGCGACAAAGGCGATCTGGCTTGTGGTCCAGCTGTGTTGGGCGATCTCATGGTCGTCATCGGCGTAATCCATAGCCTCGCGCACCAGAAACGTCCCCATCGAATACGCCAGAACGTGAACATTGTGGGGGCAATCCGGGGTCTGCATTTTGGACAAACGTCTGATCCCGTCATTGAACAGCTTATCCGCCGAGCGACGCGCATCGGCTCTGTCCGAGCTATAGCCCAAGACGGATCCATCGCTTGGCCAGTCAAAGCTGACGATCACACCTTTGAAACCATGGGCCTCAAGCCCTTTGCGGATCTTGCGGTGCCGCTCCAACATCTCGAACTGCTCGGTGTTGAAACCATGCACGAAAAATACGATATGGCCTTTTTCGTGATCCGTCGCCCCGACGGCCTGCTGCACCTTGTCCAGCCAGTCCGAAATTCGGATTTCATGTTTGCGCGCCGGTGTCTTTACGTTGGACGGGATCGCCAGATAGCGCGCCTTGCCCAGTCTGTTGGAATAGGTATTGCCGCTGCGTCCGCGGACGGTAAAGAAATAGTCCATTTTAAACTCCGTTAGTAAATCCGCAGAGCATAGCACAGGCGGCGCTTTCCCCAAAAACTGGCCCGGGTTCACGACACCTTGCCCACGCGCATCCTGCGCTGTAATCACGGCCCATGTTTGATGAAGCCGACGATATCCATCCGCTGTTTGCTGGCGCGCCCTCGACGACCGAGTTCAAGAAGCTGCGCAAACGCATCGTGCGCCAGACCCGTGAGGCGATCGAGCAGTACGGGATGATCGACCCCTCCGCCCATGACAAGGACGGCAAGCCGCCACGCTGGCTTGTCTGCCTGTCAGGCGGCAAGGACAGCTATACCCTGCTTGCCGTTCTCTATGAGCTGAAATGGCGCGGGTTGCTGCCGGTCGATTTGCTGGCCTGCAATCTGGATCAGGGGCAACCCGGCTTTCCCGCCACCGTCCTGCCCGAGTTTCTGGAACGGATGGGTGTTCCCCACCGGATCGAGTATCAGGACACCTATTCCGTTGTGATGGACAAGGTCCCTCAAGGCCGGACCTATTGCGCCCTGTGTTCGCGCCTGCGCCGGGGCAACCTGTATCGCATCGCGCGGGAAGAGGGCTGCTCGGCCGTAGTGCTGGGCCATCACCGCGACGACATTCTGGAAACCTTCTTCATGAACCTGTTCCACGGCGGGCGTCTGGCAACCATGCCGCCCAAGCTGGTCAATGAAGAGGGCGACCTGTTCGTCTTCCGCCCGCTGGCCCATGTGGCCGAGGCCGATTGCGAGAAATTCGCCAAGGCAATGAACTACCCGATCATTCCCTGCGATCTGTGCGGCAGTCAGGACGGTTTGCAGCGACAACAGGTCAAACACATTCTCGATCAGTGGGAAAAGAACAGCCCCGGCCGCCGTCAGGTCATGTTCCGCGCGTTGACCAACGCCCGCCCCTCCCATTTGCTGGACCCGAAATTGTTCGACTTTTCAGGGCTTTCCTTGGATTTCAGCAAAAAAGACGAAAATTCTGCTGAAATTCCGCAGTTGCGTTAACGTCTGACTCAGACTGGTTTCCTACCGTTCACCTTGAGCGTTCGATGCCCAAGGCCTGGAATAGTTATGCGGAACCTTCCTGATTTTGACCGTTTTCTGCGTCCTGTGACCTCTGCCCTCAGCGGGCCATCTGCGCTGGCCTTTCTGCCAGCGCTCAGCCTTGGCGCGTTTTGGCTGGGCGGCGAACGCGCGCTTGTCAGTGTGACGCTTGGGGTGCCGTTGATGTTCGCGGTGGCAGGGAGTGTGGACAGTCAGGCGAAAACGCATGCAGCGCAGGCAATCGGGGGTGTGCTGCCAAGTGATCAGTTCAATCTGGCCCTGTCAGAAAAGCTTGAAATCGCGCACCAGCAAGAGGCTGGTACAGCCTGCATCGCCATTGCAATCGACGGCTTTCCCGAGGTTGTGGATATTCACGGCCAGGCCGCCGCCGATCACATCCACCAGCAGTTCTCTAGCCGGGTTCTTTCGATGATCCGCGACGATGACATTGCGATGTTGGTCGGGGACGATGGTTTGATGATCGGGCTGCATCCGTCGCAACAGTTGGATCTCGAGGCTTGTATTCAGATGTCAGGGCGCATCCAGTCTGCGGTAGAAGAGCCGATCATGCTCAATGGAATCGGCCTCTACCTGACCTGTTCGATTGGGTTCAGCATGAACAAAACTATCTCTGGCGATACGGTCTCGGACTGGAAAGCCGCCAGCACCGAGGCGCTGACCGAGGCACAACGCAGCGGGCCCTCGACGATTCGGGCCTATTCCTCCGAGACCCGGCGCAGGTCACTGATCCGCAGCAATCTGCGTAAAGAGTTCGAGGCGGCGCTGGATCATGGCGATATCCGCCCATGGTTCCAACCACAGGTATCCACGGATACCGGCCGCGTTACGGGTTTTGAGGCGCTGGCTCGATGGGAACATCCGCAGAAAGGCGTGCTAAGCCCACAAGTCTTCCTGCCCTTCGCCGAACAAGCCGACTTGATGGAGCGTTTGGGTCAGGCCATCCGGCACCACGCCTTCACCGCCATGCGGGCCTGGGACAGGGCGGGCGTTATTGTGCCGCGTATAGGCGTCAACTTCTCTTCGGATGAGCTGCGCGCACCGGGTTTGATCGACCGCCTCAAATGGGAGCTGGATCAATTAGATCTGACCCCCGACAGACTGACCGTCGAAGTGTTAGAGACCGTCTTTTCCCGCCGCCCCGACGACGTGATCACCCGCAATGTTACCGGCCTTGCAGCTTTGGGGTGCTGTATTGATCTGGATGATTTCGGCACCGGCCATGCCTCGATCGCGTCGATCAAGCGGTTCAATGTCACGCGGATCAAAATCGACCGCTCATTCGTTGCCAAATCCGATCAGGACCCCAGTCAGCAACAGATGGCCAGCGCCGTCCTGACCATGGCCGAACGCTTGAATCTGGAGACGCTGGCGGAAGGGGTCGAGACACCGGGGGAGCATGCCCTGATGGCCCAGCTTGGATGTGATCACGTGCAGGGCTTTGGTATCGGCAAGCCAATGCCGTTCGAAAAGACGCTGGACTGGATGGCCGCGCATAACGGCAAGATGAACGGGGTTCCGAAAATCGGACGCCAAACCGGCTGAATTCCGTGAAAGAGTGCCCCGGAATGCCACGGCGCGACGAATTTGCAGCCGATTCCGCTTGACCTTTGGGCCTGCACTCTGTTGAACCCTGCGGGTGTCTTTCACTGCTCAAGGTGGCTGTCCCAGATGGACGATCAGAACAAGAATCTCATCCTTGCAACCGCGCTCAGCTTTCTCGTGATCCTGGTCTGGTTCGTGTTGTTCCCTCCGCCGGAACCCACGCCCGGAACGGAACAGACCGAGATAGCGGCAACCGAAGGGTCCGAGATTCAAACGCCCAGCGCAAGCGGTACCGGAACGGTTGGCGAGGCAACCGCAACCGCGGAAGAGGCTCAGCCCGAAGAACAGGCCCCGCGCGTTGCGATTGATACGCCCCGTCTGAAAGGCAGCCTGTCGCTGTCGGGCGGCCGCATTGATGAGCTGTTCCTGAAGGATTACAAAACCTCTCTTGAGGAAGGCGCACCGATCGTCGAACTTCTGGCCCCTGTCGGGTCGGATTCGGCCTACTACGCCCTCTATGGCTGGGCCCCCGGATCCGGTGTGAGCGGCACGGACGTTCCCGGCCCCAACACCCTTTGGACCCTTGAGCAGGGCGAGACATTGGGCGTGGACACCCCCATCACTCTGGCGTGGAACAACGGCAACGGCCTGACCTTCCGCCGAACAGTCTCGGTGGATGAAAACTACATGTTCTCGGTGACCCAGTCGGTCGAAAACGCCACCGGCGCCGAGGTCAGCATGGCCCCTTACGGCATTCTGGCCCGCCATGGCATTGGCGAAGACGGCGATCTGCCGGGCCTCAAGAACTTCTTCATCCTGCATGAAGGGGTGATCGGCATGGCCGACGGAACCTTGACCGAGGTCGACTATGGCGATGTCCGCGACTTTGACATCGACCCGAACGAACGCGCTCAGGCCGAGGTCTATCAAGTCAAAGAGGACGGCTGGATCGGGTTCACCGATCACTACTGGATGACAACACTGATCCCCGAGCCCGGATCGGCCTTCAAGGCGGCCGCAAAATACGACTCGCGCCGCAAAATCTATCAGACCGAAACCGTGCTTCCGACCCTGACAGTGGCTCCGGGTGCGACGGAAGAGGTCAGCACCCGACTGTTCGCGGGCGCGAAGGAATGGGAAGCCATTCGGGAATACCAATCCGAGGGCGTTCAGAAATTCATCGACAGCATCGACTGGGGTTGGTTCTTCTTCCTGACGAAACCGATTTTCTGGCTGCTGCACAACATTAACCTCCTGATCGGCAACATGGGATGGTCCATCATCGGCCTGACGCTGATCATCAAGGCAATCCTGTTCCCGCTGGCGTTCAAATCCTACGTCTCGATGGCGAAGATGAAGGAGCTTCAGCCGCAGATGGAGGCCTTGAAAGAGGCTGCGGGCGACGACCGGCAGAAGATGCAGCAGGGCATGATGGAGCTGTACAAGAAGGAAAAGGTAAACCCCGCCGCGGGCTGTTTGCCGATCCTGATGCAGATCCCGATCTTCTTCTCGCTGTACAAGGTGATTTTCGTCACTATCGAACTGCGTCAGGCCCCGTGGTTTGGTCCGTTCCAGGACCTCAGCGCGCCGGACCCGACCTCGATCTACAACTTGTTTGGCTTGTTGCCCTGGGCCGCACCCGCGCCCGAAAGTTTCCTTGCGCTGATCTTTATCGGGATCCTGCCCCTGCTGCTGGGTATCTCGATGTGGCTACAGCAAAAGCTGAACCCGGCGCCAACCGATCCGACACAGGCGATGATCTTTGCCTGGATGCCGTGGGTCTTCATGTTCATGCTGGGCGGGTTTGCCAGCGGTCTGGTGGTTTACTGGATTGCCAACAACACCATCACCTTCACCCAGCAGTATCTGATCATGCGCAGCCAAGGATATAAGCCGGACGTGTTCGGCAACATCAAGTCCGGCTTCAAGCGTACGCCGAAGACGGACGGCAAATGAGCGGGCAGGTCTCAGCCATCTGGCGGCACCCGATCAAGAGCCATGGGCGAGAAGCCCTGACCGAGATCACTGTACTCCCCGGGCAGACCATGCCCGGGGATCGTGTTTGGGCCGTCGCGCATGAGGCTGCCAGGACCGACGGCTCGGAATGGGCACCCTGCGTAAATTTCAGCCGCGGTGCGAAGGCGCCCAAGCTGATGGCAATCTCGGCCGAATCCCACGGCGACAGCGTGACCCTTCGCCACCCTGATCGTCCGGATCTGAGCTTTGCACCCGATACCCAGCAGGACGTGTTTTTGGAGTGGGTCAAACCACTGATGCCTGCGGATCGCGCAGCATCGGCGCGGATCGTGCGTGTGCCCGGTCGGGGAATGACCGACAGTGATTTCCCCTCAATCAGCCTGTGCAACATGGCCAGCCACCGCGCGGTCGAACAGAAGCTGGGTCGTGAGCTGTCGCCTGTCCGCTGGCGCGGCAATATCTGGTTCAATGGCCTGCCCTTGTGGGAGGAGTTCGATTGGCTCGGGCGTGAAGTTCAGATTGGACAGGCCGTGTTCCACGTGCGCGAACGGATCACGCGCTGTCTGGCGACCACTGCAAACCCCGACACGGGCGAGCGGGACGCAGATACACTTGGTGCCCTGAACAGCTGGGACCATCAGGATTTCGGCGTTTATGCCGAGGTGATCCGAGGCGGTGAAATCCGCATTGACGACAAGGTTCAACTGCTATGACTGCCCTGCCCTTTCCGCTTGCCGAAGATCCTGACGCGTTCGCGCTGGAGCGTGGGCGCAAGCTGTTTGCAGGTGAATCCGAGTTCGTCAAAGGCGTCGTCGCGATGAACGGCCTACCCGCCCCCAACCGGCTTGAGGTCTGTTTTGCTGGACGCTCGAATGTCGGAAAGTCCAGCCTGATCAACGCGCTGACCGGCACCAAGGGCCTCGCGCGCGCCTCAAACACACCGGGCCGCACGCAAGAGATCAACTTTTTCACCCAAGGTCCTGAGCTGTATCTGGTGGACCTGCCCGGCTATGGCTACGCAAATGCTCCGGTCAAGGTAGTTGAGAAATGGCAGCGGCTGCTGAAACAGTATCTTAGCGGGCGGCAAACCCTGCGTCGCGCCTTCGTTCTTATCGACTCACGCCATGGGGTGAAGCCTGTGGATGATGAGATCATGAAGCTGCTGGACACCAGCGCCGTGACCTTTCAATGCGTCATGACCAAGGCCGACAAGGTGAAGGCCAACGACCGCGAGAAAGTGCTGAACCAAGTGCGTAAAGCCCTGTCCAAACACCCTGCCGCCTACCCCGAGATCGTTTTGACATCCTCGGAAAAAGGGGATGGGGTGCCGACGCTACGCTCTATCATTGCCCATCTGGAATGACCCTAATCCTGCGCGTCTTTGGTGTTCTGACCCTGCTTGCACTGCTCACGACCAGTGCAATTCCGCAGGGCTGGATGCCCGCGCAAGGCAATGACGGCAAGATCCTACTGGTGCTTTGCACAGGTGAGGGAATGGTCGAGCAATGGGTCGATCTGGACCCGGACGATCCAATCCATGATGAGCATGACACGCGCTCCATGTGCCCTTTTGCGGGGCTCACTGCGGATGCCAATTTGCCCGGGTTTGAGTTGATCATTCTGGCGGATTTCCAACTGCAGCCGCGCTGGGATCATTCCGATTTCACCCATCGAAGTGCGGGGTTTTACGCCCGCTATGATGCGCGGGGACCACCCCACTCCTCCTGAAACAGCGAAACCTTGTTTTGACCCTGCGCGCACCTGCGCGCGAGGGATGTCTGTATATGGAGATTTCAAATGGCAATGAATAGCCAAACTTCGGGCACAGCCCCGATGCAGAATACAGCTGCGCAAAAATTCTACTTCGCCGCTTGGCGGTGGCACTTCTACGCCGGGATTTTCGTAATCCCGTTTCTGATCATCCTCGCCGTCACCGGTTTGATGATGATGTTCATAACCCAGTTTGACGGGCGCGATGGCGAGAAAATCGCCGTCACGGTCGAAGGCAAAGCCCTGCCCGTCTCGCAACAGGCCGAAGTCGCTTTGGCCGAGGTTCCCGGGCAGGTCGTCGAATGGATCGGCCCCAAGGCCGAGGATCTGGCCACCGTCTTCCGCATCAAAACCGATGAAGGCCAACGCTTGGTCGCGGTTGACCCCTACGCCGGTCATGTTCTGGAAATCTGGGATCGCCGCGCCGGATGGTATGATCTGGCGGACAATATCCACTCGACCCTTCTGATCGGTACCACTGGCGACCGCATACTTGAAATCGCCGCAGGCCTGAGCCTCGTTCTGGTGTTCACCGGCCTTTATCTATGGTGGCCACGCAGCAATGCGATGGCGGCATTTGTGCCCAACCTCAAGGCGCGAGGGCGCGCGTTGTGGAAGTCCTTGCACGCAGTGGTCGGCTTCTGGATGTCACTCTTGCTGGTCGTCTTCCTTGTCTCAGGCCTGTCTTGGGCCGGGGTCTGGGGCGGTATGATCGTTCAACCCTGGAGCAGCTTCCCAGCCGAGAAATGGGACAACGTTCCCTTGTCGGATGAAACCCATGCCAGCATGAACCACGGTCATCAGAACGACGTGCCGTGGGCGCTCGAGCAAACGCCCATGCCTTCCTCCGGCTCTGACGCGGGCATTGGGGGCGTGCCAGAGGGCACTTTAGTCGATATCGACGCGCTAGTCGCTTTGGGGACGGCATTGGAGATGAGCGGACGATTCCGAGTGGCCTATCCGGGCGGCAAAGATGGCGTCTGGACGCTCAACCGCGACAGCATGAGCAGCGACTCGACCGATCCCGTGAACGACCGAACTGTCCATGTCGACCAATACACCGGCAAAATCCTGGCCGATGTACGGTATACGGACTATTCGCTGATGGGCAAATCCATGGCCGTTGGGATCCCATTCCATATGGGGTTGATGGGCACGTGGAACTTCATTCTCAACGTGGTGTTCTGCCTATCGGTGATCTTCGTCTGCGTCTCGGGCGTGGTGATGTGGGTCAAGCGCCGCCCGCAAAAGGCGCGTCGTCTGGCGGCTCCACCGATGCCTGCGGAATTGCCGCTGTGGAAAGGCGCGGTCCTGATCGGGCTATTCACAGCTATGGCTTTCCCGCTGGTAGGGCTGACCCTACTGGTTGTACTGGTCTTCGACTTGCTGATCCTCAGCAATATTCCCGCGATGAAACGCGCGATGAGCTGATCTGAACAGGGGCCGCGCCAACCCGGCGCGGCCCCCATAGCCTGCTTTTGCAGCGGTATGGTCTTGGCAGCCCGGTCCAAACGCCCTAACAGAGTGGATCAGAGGACTGACAGCCATGAAGACACGAGACATGAACCGGGATTGGATCGCCACCGCCGCAACCCTGAACAGCGCGTTGCCCTATTTGCAGCGCTACGATGGCGCGATTGTCGTCATCAAACTGGGCGGCCATGCCATGGGCAGCGATGAGGCGATGGATAGCTTTGCCCGCGACGTGGTGCTGATGCGGCAGGTCGGTGTGAATCCGGTGATCGTGCATGGCGGCGGACCGATGATTAACGCGATGCTCAAACAGCTGGACATCCAGTCAGAGTTTGTGGGCGGCAAGCGCGTCACCGACAAAGCGACGGTGGAAGTGGTCGAGATGGTCCTGTCGGGCCTTGTGAACAAGCGGATCGTGCAGGCGATCAACCGTCAGGGCGGCACCGCTGTGGGCCTGTCGGGCAAGGACGCCAACCTGATGACCTGCGAACAGACCGATCCTTCGCTAGGCTTTGTGGGGTCTCCGTCGAAGATGGACCCAAAGGTCCTGCACGACCTGTTCTCGCATGATGTGATCCCGGTCATCGCACCGCTTGGCGCGGGCACCGAGGGTGAGACCTTTAACGTCAACGGTGACACCGCTGCGGGGGCTATCGCCTCGGCGTTAAAAGCCGACCGCCTGCTGCTGCTGACGGACGTCTCGGGCGTCAAGAACGCTGCTGGCGAGGTGGTGACCGAGCTGAAGGCCGGTCAGATCCGCGAAATGACTCTGGAAGGCACCATTGCCGGTGGCATGATCCCAAAGACCGAAACCGCGCTGGATGCGCTGCATAGTGGAGTGCGCGCGGTGGTTATTTTGGACGGACGCGCGCCCAACGCGGTCCTGCTGGAGCTGTTCACCGAACACGGCGCCGGTTCGCTGATACGCCCCGACTAATTCCAAACCGGAGGAGATATGACCCAACAACCCGCCTCCTCTCACCACCGCTATGACCGTATCGAACACGCAGCTCAGCGGGTTGGGCTGATTGTCATGGGCGCGCTGCACCCGCGCCAGGTTCAAGCGAAACAATTGGATAGCGGTACCCTGATCCTTTTGGGCGCAGGGCCCGAGTTCTGGCCCCAGTTGAAAGCCGCGCCGGAATGGCAGGGCAAGGACCCGGTCGATCGCTGGTCACTCCGTGTGGTTGGGCAATTGGCACAGGACTTAGGTGCCGAGGCACATTTTCCCTTTGGCGGCCCTCCCTACGCGCCGTTCATCGACTGGGCGTTGAAATCAGGGCGGACCTTCAGCAGCCCGGTGGGTGCTCTGGTACATGACCAGATGGGCATGATGATCTCGCTCCGCGGCGCGCTTCATTTCGCCGATGAATTCCCAATACCCCTAGCGACCGCTCCTTCGCCATGTACCTCATGCGCAGCGCCTTGCACGCAGACCTGCCCGGTGGGTGCGCTGAATGATCAGAGCTTCTACAATGTCGAGGCCTGCCACAACCACCTCGCCACGCCCGAGGGGCAGATCTGCATGACCGGGGGATGCCTCGCGCGCCTCTCCTGCCCGGTCAGCGCCCGCGCAGGCCGAGACCCGGACCAATCCGCACATCATATGAGGGCCTTTCATCCGTCATGACACACACCCTGATCCTGACCCGCCATGCCAAGTCCAGCTGGGATGATCCCAACCTAAGCGATCATGAGAGACCACTGAACAAACGTGGGTGCGCCTCGGCCCCGGCGATTGGATCTTGGCTCAAGAACAACGGCTGGGTCCCGGATGAGCTTCTGAGCTCGAACTCGGTCCGTACGCGTGAGACCTGGGACCACATGGGTCTGCATGCTGAAAACGCCTACTACGCCTATGACCTCTATCTGGCGGGCCCGGATGCGATGCTGGCAGAGTTGAAGACGGCAACAGGCCAAACCGTGATGATGCTGGGTCACAACCCCGGTATTGCCCAGTTCGCCGCTCAGCTTGTCGAAACCGCGCCCGAGCACGCTCGGTTCCATGACTACCCGACCTGCGCCACAACGGTGATCCAGTTTGAGATCGACAAGTGGTCCGACATCCAGAAGCACAGCGGCAAGGTCTTAGGCTTCGCGATCCCGCGCGAACTTCTGAAATGAAAAAAGGCGGGGCAAAACCCCGCCTTTCATTTGATGTGATCTCGATCAGTGCCCGAGGATCTGGCTGAGGAACAGCTTGGTGCGTTCGCTCTTCGGGTTGTTGAAGAACTCTTCCGGTTCGTTCTGTTCTACGATCTGGCCAGCATCCATAAAGATCACGCGGTTGGCGACCTGACGGGCAAAGCCCATCTCGTGGGTCACACAGAGCATGGTCATACCTTCTTCGGCCAGCTCGATCATGGTGTCGAGCACCTCTTTGATCATCTCGGGGTCAAGCGCCGATGTCGGTTCATCGAACAGCATGATCCGCGGCATCATGCAGAGCGAGCGAGCAATCGCCACACGCTGTTGCTGACCACCGGACAGTTGACCCGGATACTTCAGCGCCTGATCAGGGATCTTCACCTTCTCAAGAAAATGCATCGCGCGCTCTTCGGCTTCTTTCTTGGGCGTCTTGCGCACCCAGATCGGGGCCAACGTGCAGTTCTCCAGAATGGTCAGATGCGGGAACAGGTTGAAGTGCTGGAACACCATGCCAACTTCTGACCGGATCTTGTCGATGTTTTTCAGGTCATTCGACAGTTCGATCCCGTCCACCACGATCTTGCCCTGCTGGTGTTCTTCCAGCGCATTCAGGCAGCGGATCAGGGTGGATTTACCCGAGCCGGACGGGCCCGCGATCACAATCCGCTCGCCTTGGTTGACGGTCAGATTGATGTCGCGCAGCACGTGGAACGAGCCGTACCACTTGTTCATTCCGTTGATATCGATGGCGACCTCGTCGCTCACCTGCATCTTCGAGCGGTCGATTTCGCGGTCAATTGCAAGTTCAGACATGTGTTGAACTCCTTAGTGATGATCGGTGGCAAGGCGACGCTCGAGCCACTGAGAATATTGAGAGATGCCGTAGCAGACGACGAAGAACAGAAGCGCGGCAAAGCCTAGAAGCTCCCAATAGACGCCGTTCCATTCGGTTGACGCCAGGATGGGGCCTCGGATCATGCCCACCAGATCGAACATCGAAATGACCGAAACCAGTGTGGTGTCCTTGAACAGGCCAACGGCCACGTTCACGATACCAGGGATCGAGATCTTCAGAGCCTGCGGCAGGATGATCAACCGCATCGCCTGCGGGTAATCCAGACCAAGGCTGTCTGCTGCTTCATACTGTCCACGTGGAAGCGCTGCCAGACCGCCGCGGATCACCTCGGCGATGTAGGCGGCTGAGAACATGGTGATCATGATCACAACGCGCAGGAACAGATCGACCGTGCTGTCAGGCGGGAAGAAGTAGGCCAGCATCACCGAAGCCACGAACAGCAGCGTGATCAGAGGCACGCCACGGATGAATTCGATGAAGATGACGCTCACCCACTTGATCAGCGGCATGTCGGACTGACGGCCCAGTGCAAGGGCTATGCCCAACGGAACCGACAGCGACACACAAGTGACACCCAGCATCATGTTCAGCATGAAGCCACCCAGATCACGGCTGGGAACAGCTGTAAGCATAGCGTCTTCAGAAGCACCTTCTGGTATCAGCGCTCCGCCAACATTCCACACGACCAGCGCAACGATGATTGCCCCGAAGAAGCCGGCCGCAAAGCTGTTCTTGCCGAATTTCTGGAACACGGCGCCGCCCGCGACGCAACCCAGCAGAGCCACAAGCGGGACCAGAATGGTGCCACCCCAGATCAGCCAGAACGCAATGAACGGGTAGAGCGCTGTGAAGATCAGCATCTTGCGCGGCAAGTCGAAGAACAGCACCGGAGCAAAGGCCACCAGCATCAGCACAAAGGCCAGGTTGGGGCGCCAGTACGCGTCAACCGGGTATTTGAAGCCGTAGATCAGCTGAGGCCAGCGTTCGGTCAGAACCGCAAAACACGCGCCTGTCTTGCCACCTAGAATCTCACGACACTCTGCCAGCGAGTTCGCATTCCACACCCCGTTCAGAATCCACGGCAGCGTATTCTTCAGAAGGATGTAGATCAGGATCAGCGACAGAACCGTCAGGATGGTGTTGGTAACGCCCGAGAACAGGTTCTCACGCAGCCATTTGACCACGCCCGTCTCATTCGCCGGGGGCGGAGAGGGAGGGATGGTACCTTCGGCCACGAAAGCGATCGGATTGGTTGTTTGATCGGCCATGGCTCAGCGCTCCTTCAACTTGACGGATGCGTTGTAGACGTTCATCACCATCGAGATCACCAGCGAGGCGGTGAGGTAGAACAG
This sequence comes from Ruegeria sp. C8, assembly GCF_056537565.1. Taxonomy (NCBI): domain Bacteria; kingdom Pseudomonadati; phylum Pseudomonadota; class Alphaproteobacteria; order Rhodobacterales; family Roseobacteraceae; genus Ruegeria; species Ruegeria sp. C8. The sequence continues at coordinate 30,358 of NZ_JBQFRV010000027.1, read as the reverse complement.
CATCAGCAGTAGAACGCATTCGATCGCACGACCGGTCTGGTTCAGGGTGATACCGCCCAACGTCGCGGTAATATCCGCATAGCCCACGGCAATCGCCAGAGACGAGTTTTTGGTGATGTTGAGATACTGCGAAATCAGCGGCGGAATGATCACCCGCAGCGCTTGCGGCAGGATGACCAGATTCATGATCCGACCCTGACGCAGACCCAGCGCGGCTGCAGCCTCAGTCTGACCTTTCGAGATCGCCTGAATACCGGCCCGCACGTTTTCCGCGATGAAGGCCCCGGTGTAGATCGACAAGGCGAACCACAAAGCGATCAGAGGACCACCGACCTTGATACCTCCGCTGAAGTTAAAACCCTTCAGCGCGGGAATGTCCCAGGTCAGGCCCATCAGAACCATCAGCAGCGCAAACGGCACCAGCCAGACGCCCAGTTTCACCAGCAGCGTTCTGGGGCGTTCACCGGTCTCTTCCTGCTTCTTGGTCGCCCGCTTTTCGATCTCGCGCGAGGCGAACCATGATCCGACCAGACCGGCAATCACCAGCAGCCAGTTCAGAATGGTTGCACTGAACAGGCCATGCGCGAATTCCGGACGGGGGATATAGACCCCACGGTTGGTGAAGGCGAAGGCATCAAACAGCATGCTCGAGGTCGGGTTGTCACCGCGGAACGCCCGCGGGCCCGGCAGAACGGCCGTCATGATCGTGAAGATGATGATGATCCAGATCAGAACCGGAATGTTGCGGAAGATCTCGACATAGACCGCCATCAGCTTTGAGACGAGCCAGTTGTTCGAGAGCCGCAGAACCCCGGCGATCACACCGAATATTGTTGCGGTGATACAGGCCAGAAACGCCACAAGCAGCGTGTTCAAAAGCCCCACAACCGCGGCCCGCCCATGCGAGGACTGGCTGTCATATTCGATCAGACGCTGGTTGATGTCGTACCCGGCGGAATCGCCGAGGAATGTGTAGGATATGTTCAGGCCTGCGGCCCGAAGGTTCTGGATCAGGTTGTTGCCCAGATACCAAATGGATAGCGCAATAGCGATAGCCGCGATCACCTGAAAGGTCAGCGATCTGTAGCGGGTATCGTTTATGAGCATCGACAGCCGAAAATCAGCTTTCGGCGGGTCAGTCATAGTCGACATATTTTGGAATCCCCGTAGCTAGCGGACTTTGTTTTTATGGCGAGGTTGTCCCCGCTCTGTGTCCGTTCGCGTAAGTATTAGTGAAAAAGGGCGCAGGATGTCCTGCGCCCTTTTCCGTGGATGTCTTAGCGGAAAGGCGGCGAGTACAGCAGGCCGCCTTCGGTCCACTGAGCGTTCAGGCCGCGTGCCAGACCGATCGGAGTTTCTTCACCGATGTTCTTGGCAAACACTTCACCATAGTTGCCGTCCGCCTTGATGGCGCGCATGGCCCACTGAGCGTCCAGACCCAGCATCTCGCCCAGAGTACCTTCGGTGCCCAGCAGACGGTTGACTTCCGGGTTGTCGGTCCCAGCTGCCAGCTCGTCGATGTTTGCCGAGGTCACGCCCAGCTCTTCAGCCGAGACCAGTGCGTTCAGGGTCCAGCGGACAACATCGCCCCACTCGTGATCGCCGTGACGGACCAGCGGGCCCAGCGGCTCTTTCGAGATGATTTCGGGCAGCAGGACGTGGTCACCAGGGTTTTCGAACGTGGCGCGGGTTGCGGCCAGGCCCGAAGCGTCGGTGGTGTAAACGTCACATGCGCCAGCCAAGTACTGCTGCTGCGCTTCGGCGTTGGTTTCGATCGGAACCGGCTCGTAGCTGATGTTGTTGGCACGGAAGAAATCGGCCAGGTTCAGCTCGGTGGTAGTGCCGGTCTGGATGCAGACGGTTGCGCCGTCCAGTTCCTTGGCCGAGCTTACGCCCAGCGCCTTGGGAACCATGAAGCCCTGACCGTCATAGTAGTTCACGCCGGTGAATTCGAACTTCAGGTCGACGTCGCGGCTGAAGGTCCATGTGGTGTTACGGGCCAGCATGTCGATCTCGCCCGAGGCCAGAGCGGTGAAGCGCGTCTTGCCGGTTGTCGGAACGAATTCAACTGCGTTTGCGTCACCTAGAACAGCGGCGGCAACGGCACGGCACAGCGATACGTCGAAGCCTTTCCATTCGCCATTCGCGTCAGGTGCAGCGAAGCCAACCAGACCGGTGGTCACACCACAGTTCAGAGTGCCGCGCGCCTTGACGTCGTCTACAGTTCCCGCCGCGGCAGCACCTGCGGCCAGACCGGCCACTGTTGCCGCGCCCAAGATTACGGATTTTTTCATTTTTACCTCTTCCTGATTTTCCGCCCCGGTAAGGGCGGCTCTGCCCGGCATAGTGGATGCCGGAAAGGTTACCCCAAAGGTGTCTCCCCTTTAGTGGGCTTGAGTTTGGTCGCATTCATAAACAAACGTCAAGGGTCGGATCAGGGAAAACGATGGGTCTCCGCCTCTCGATTAGGCAGATGCGTAAAAAAACCAACGTTGGAAGGATCAAACAGAGAGATCGAAGAAGGTCTTGGCGTGCAAAAACGCGGCTTTCTTTGTTTCCGCCACGGCGTGGGCTTCGTCATCATGGCCCCATTGTTCGATCTGCCAGGCCTCATCAAGTCGCGAAATGCGCCATATCTCGTCCGGTTTGCGCCAACCCTGCGCCGCCGCAAATCCCAGAATCAACGACCCAGACAAGCTGACCAAATCGTGGAAAGCCGCCAACTGAAACGCGTCCAGCGCATGGACCTGCTGACGCAACTGCACCAATGCCTCAGCCGATTGGGGTCGGTGCAGTACACCCGCCACGGGAATCAGTCGGGCCTGCAGGGTCTCGGCGGCCCAGTCCAACGCGGGATCCCAGTCTGCGGCCTGACGCTCCTGCAGTTCCTGAGGATGGGTGGCGCGATAGCACAGCAGATCGGAGTCGCCATAGTCCGCCAGCATATCCGCTACTTCGCCGTGCTGGATGCGCACCTTGTCAATTGCCGCATTGGCCGAGCGGGTAAAGGGCATGGTGGTCGGGTCCACCTCTTTGTCTTGCGCATCCCATTCAGCAGCGACGGCTTCGGCCATCGCTTTGGTCGGCAGAATCAATGCGGCCTTGGCCGGCGTTTTGACCCGGCGGCCATCCAGCTCGACCGTATAGCCGTCCTCGGCCTCGACCGCGGTGCTGTTTGTCCAAAAGCGTTTCGGTTTCCAGTCGCTCATGTCTTCACTTCCAAAGAGTGGCCAGCGCATCCGGCAGCTGGTCGAATGTTTCAATCACACAAGAGGCCGCACTTAGCGCAGCAGTGTCGTGGTACCCCCACGACACCCCAATCCCGGTCACGCCTGCAGCGGCGGCCATGTCCATGTCAAAGCTGGTATCCCCGATCATGACCGCATGCGCAGCCTCAACACCGGTTTCCGCCAACGCAGTCTGAACCATCGAGGGATGAGGTTTTGAGGGGTGATGATCCGCCACTTGACGGGTCACGAAATAGCGCTCCAGCCCATGCGCTTCGATCAGCGCATCCAGACCGCGTTGCGATTTGCCGGTGGCGACGCCCAGCAGAATCTCGGGCACCGCATGCAGGGCTTCGATCGCATCGCGTGCACCGGGATAAAGGGGGGAACTCGCCGCGCCAAGATCCAGCCGGTGCGCGTGATAGGCCTGCTTGTACCCTTCTACCAATTGCGCCTGAACCGTCGTCGACTGCTGTGGCACAAGCTGCGCAATGGCCAAAGGCAAAGACAGACCAACAATCGACAGAATGGCCTCGCGGCTTGGCACCTCGACCGAGGCGGCCTGAAAACTGGTCGTCATCGAATGGACGATGCTGCCCTGACTGTCGACCAGCGTGCCATCGACATCGAACAGGACCAAACGCAGCGGTGCGCTCATTGCAGCTCCTCGAAGGGGTCGTCGGCGGCAAGGTCTTCGGTCCAGCCAAACGTGTCCCAGCTGTGCTTCATGTGCTCGGGCAGAGGGGCCTCGACCGTGATCGGCTTACGGGTCATCGGGTGCTGGAAAGACAGGCGCCGTGCGTGCAGGTGCAGCTTTTTGCTGATAATCCCACCCAATTGCGCGCCCCAGCCATCGCCGAGGTTTTCCTGACCCGAGCCACCATATTTGCCGTCGCCAATGATCGGATGCCCGATCGCGGCCATATGCGCGCGCAACTGGTGAGTCCGGCCCGTGATCGGCTCCATCGCAACCCAAGCGGCGCGGCCCGCGACACGGTAGAGCGTTGCGTAGTGGGTATGCGCCCGCTTCGCCCCCGGCGTGCTGTCGATGTCGCCCATATGGACGGGGATCATCTTCTCACCCTCGCCCTGCTTGCCATGGCCCGAGGCCTTGACCAGACCGGTCTTGATCTCGCCCAGATAGGGCGTCGGCACACCGGCGACTAGCGCCCAATAGATCTTGCGTGTATCGCGGTGGCGGAAGGCAGCAGTCAGCCCCTTTGCAGCCTCTCGCGTGCGGGCCAGCAGCAGAACGCCCGAGGTGTCCTTGTCCAGCCGATGGACCAGCCGCGGGTTCTCATCATAGCCAAAGCGCAAAGCCTCAGACAGGCTGTCGACGTGGCGGGTCTGGCCGCTGCCGCCCTGCACCGGCAAGCCGTGCGGTTTGTTCAGTGCCAAAACGTGATCGTCACGATAGATCACGCAGGACCGGATCATCTTCGCATCGGCCTCGGACACGCTGCGCTTCACCTCGGCAGGCTTGTGATCGGCATCCGGCAGCGGGGGCACTCGGACGACCTGCCCAACCTCCAGCCGGGTCGAGGCCTTGGCGCGGCTGCCATCCACACGCAACTCACCCTTGCGACACATTTTTTCGATCCGCCCCTGGCTGACATGCGGAAACAGGCGGCGCAGCCAACGATCCACACGCTGGTCTCCGTCACCTTCTGCGACCGTAATCATCTGCACGCCACTCATGCCATCGCCCCTTGTCCCGCGCGGCCGATCCGCCCGGAGTATCCTGTTACCACTATCCTAGAAAACATGCGCGTCTGTGGCCTGCAACGGGTCGAGAGTCAAGCAATCGTAGGTGTTTCAGATATTCAAGAAATCCCCATGTCGCCCGGCCCCGTCTCGGAACCGCCCTGCGCCTGCGGTCCCCTCGCGCCGGATCGCCTCCAGACCGTTGGCCCATTCAACCTTAAGCCCATCGCGCACCGACATCCCACGCGTTTCGATGATCGAGCGCCGGTCGGCCCGCACAGCCTCCTGCGGGAAACGGGCGATGTCGTAGGCCATGGCCTCGGCAGCGGCCCGCGCTTCTCCATGCGGCACGACTTTCTCTGCCAACCCGATCAGATAGCACTCCTCAGCATCAACCTTGCGCCCGGTCAGAGCGATCTCAAGCGCTTTGCCCTGCCCAACCAAGCGCGGCAAGCGAACTGTGCCGCCGTCCATCAGAGTAATTCCCCAGCGGCGACAAAAAACCCCAAGGTAAGCCGTCTCAGCCATCACCCGTATGTCGCACCACAAGGCCAACTCCATCCCACCGGCCACGGCTGCACCGTCGATGGCTCCGATGACTGGCTTTGACAATTCCAGCCGAGATGGCCCCATTGGCCCGAGCGTCGAGGTGGCGGATCCAATAGGAAAGCTGTGTTTCTCGTAATAGGCCTCACCCAGTTCAGGGTCAGACAGGCTGGCGGCGAGCTTCAAGTCCCACCCGGCGCAGAAATTGCCCCCCTTCCCCCAGAAAACGGCAACCTTTGCAGGGCCGTGTTCGAACTCGAGAAACGCATCCACCAGAGCCTTCGCGTGATCCGGGTCAACAGCGTTCCGCGCCTCGGGCCGGTCATGGATGATGGTCCAAACGTCTTCGGTTTTGTCTATGGAAACGGGCATGACATGTCCTCCCTCATGGTCATTGACCCAAGGGAAGCCGGATGTGTGCCACCTGTCGCCTGTGACGCCACGGCAGCGCGAAATTGACCCTGCGTTACCCGCTGTTGCGCTGCGTGCGCAGCTTGGCGAAATAGTCCAGCCGCTTCTTCAACTCACGCTCGAACCCACGTTCGACTGGTTGATACAGCACAGGCCGCTTCATCGTCTCGGGGAAGTAGTTCTGACCCGAGAACCCATCTTCTGCATCGTGGTCATAGGCGTAACCGTCGCCGTAGCCCTGATCCTTCATCAACGAAGTGGGCGCGTTCAGTATATGCTTGGGCGGCGGCTCACTGCCCGATTGCTTGGCCAGACGCATCGCCGCCTTGTAGCCCACATAGGCCCCGTTCGATTTCGGCGCCAGCGCCAGATAGACCAGTGCCTGCGCTAGCGCCAGCTCTCCCTCGGGAGAGCCGAGCCGTTCATAGGTCTCCCACGATTGCAGACAGATCGCCTGCGCCTGAGGGTCGGCCAGACCGATATCCTCAACTGCCATGCGCGTAATGCGACGAGCCAGATAGCGCGGGTCCTCGCCCCCAGTCAGCATCCGCGCAAACCAATAGAGTGCCGCATCCGGGTCTGAACCGCGCACGGATTTGTGCAAGCCCGAGATCAGGTTGTAATGCTCATCGCCGGATTTGTCGTATTTCGCAGCGCGCCGCATCAGGCGCGTTGACAGCGCATCCGGGTCTAGTGGCGCGTCAACCTTCCACGCGGCGACCTGCTCGATCAGGTTCAGCAAAGCCCGCCCGTCGCCATCTGCCATTTCGTGCAGTGCATCACGTGCGGCAGGCGTCAGGGGCAGCGCTTTGCCCAGTTCTTTCTCGGCCCGCTGGGTCAGACGTTCCAGATCAGCAAGGCTCAAACGCTCCAACACCAGAACTTGCGATCGGCTCAGGACCGCAGCGTTCAACTCGAACGAAGGGTTTTCGGTTGTGGCCCCGACCAGCAGGATGGTCCCGTCTTCCATATGGGGCAGAAACCCGTCCTGCTGGGCTTTGTTGAAGCGGTGGATCTCATCCACGAACAGTAACGTTCCCTGCCCGTTCTGACGCCGGATCTTTGCCGCTTCGAACACCTTTTTCAGGTCCGGCACACCGGTAAAGATCGCGCTGATCTGAACGAAGTGCAGATCGGTTTCCTGCGCCAGCAACCGCGCGATGGTCGTTTTACCAACGCCCGGAGGCCCCCAGAAAATCAGGCTGGACAGGCTGCCCGAGGCCAGCATGACCCCCAATGGAGCGTCTGGACCCAGAACCTGTTCTTGCCCGATCACCTCGGCCAGCGTTTGCGGACGCAGGCGATCCGCCAAGGGGCGGTGCGGATTCGCTGCAGGCTCGGCTGCGCCGGTGTCGAACAGATCGCTCATGCGCTACAGCCGGAATCGTAGGGACAGACTACGGCCGCCTCGCTGAATTACCATGTTGATCCTGCGCCCCGGATCGGTCAGCGTTCGAACGACGTCCTGCGGACGCGCGATGTCCGTAGCATTGATCGCCTCCAGAACGTCGCCGGCTCGTAGACCCGCGCGGGCGCCGTATGGGCCGGGGTCAACAACAACGACGCCGGACTGGGACAGTTTAAGCCCCAGATCAATGATCACAGCCGGGTTAACGCCCGAGACGGTCAGTTCGGGCAGTACGGTGCTTTCATCCAAGGTCGTCTTTTCGGCATCTGGCGTATCAGGCGCACGGATCAGCGCCACTTCGATGTCGTCGCTTTCCTGACCGCGCAAGCGGGTCAGAACGGATGTGCCGCCGACCCCCGCCACGGACATGCGGAATTTCATCTCGGCCGGAGAGTTCACCTCATCCCCGTCTACATGTGTGACCACATCGCCAACCCGCAATCCGGCCTCGGCCAGAGGGCTAAGGTCGTGCAAATCCGAGATCACCACGCCCATAGGGATCACCAGACCCAGAGACTCGGCGATGTCGGCGCTCATATGCTGGCCGCTCATACCCGCCCAGGGGCTGACGAACACTTCGTTGCCGTCTTGCGCCTGCCGCAGGAACTCGGCCACCAGATTGGCGGGGATGGCGAAACCGATCCCGTTTGAACCACCAGACCGAGTCAGGATCGAGGTGTTGATCCCGATCAGATCGCCGTTGACGTCAATCAAGGCCCCGCCCGAGTTGCCCGGATTGATCGCCGCATCAGTCTGAAGAAAATAGCCGCGCGCATTCCCGGTCGCGGTGCCGGTGCGCGCCAACCCCGATATAATGCCCGAGGACACCGTCTGCCCGATCCCGAACGGGTTACCGATCGCCAAGGCCAACTCGCCCACCTCAACGTGATCCGAATCACGCATGGTCAGGAAGGGCAGGTCCTGAGCCTCTTCCAGTCGCAGGATCGCGATATCGCTTTCCTCATGGCCCAAAACCACCTCAGCCGTGAATTCGCGCCGGTCGGTTGTGACTACACGAATTTCAGTGGCCGAGCCGACCACGTGGTAATTCGACACCACATAGCCATCCTCGGACAGGATCACGCCCGACCCGAGCGAATTCTGGACCCGCTGCTGTGGCTCTCCAAATCCGCGGCCAAAGAAATCCTGAAAGAACGGGTCCGAGAACAACGGCCGCGACCGCCCCTGCCGCACGATCTTGGCATAGATGTTCACAACCGCAGGCGCGGCCTCTTTCACCACGGGGGCAAAACCAAGCGAGATTTCGGCTTGGGATTGAGGGACGCGCGTCTCGGCATGGGCAACCGATGCCATGGCGACCGAAACAGCGATGAAAATCCAGCGACGCATGAGGAACCTCAATCCAGTAAAGCCCTCTGGATATGCGCCGAGCGGATCGTCAATGCAAGAAGGCCAGTCGTCAGCCTTTTGCACCTTCGTCAAAAAACGGTGTCATCTGCGCGACAATGACAGCGTTCTCGTCCAGTGCTCGCTGCATCAGGGCGCGTTCATCAGGGTCGATGTCATGCCCCTGCGCCTCGCGCTCGGCCAATGTGCCATAGCCGGTCACGTCCAGAGGGGCCGTGTCGGCCTGTTTCAGGATCGCAACCGTTTCACGCACGGCCTCTGCCTCGTCCACGCCACTGGCAAAGCACATCAGGGCCGCTCCGGTCGCGCCGTCTGGCAGGCCGTCGCCCTCCTTGCGGCCGATCTGCACGAGCAGGGTATAGACTTGCTGACGAGAGGGTTTCTTTTGCTTTTCCATGCAGGGGGCCATAGACCTGCACCCTTGCACGGTCAAGCATTTGCATGGAGCTGACAACTCTGCATAGTGGTATTTTCACAAGCCACTAGGGATGTTTGATGACCTTTCCAGTTTTCATTACCGACTTTCCCAGCCTTGACGTTCCCTTCCCCGAGGACGTCGTGCAAACAGCCGTGATCCGCTCTGATGCCGGGCTGGTGGCGTTTTTCACTTTCCTTAAGGATTTTGAACTGCCGATGCACGCCCACAAGGCCCAATGGGGCACTGTCATCGAAGGTGAGGTAGAGCTGACGATAGGGACGGAGACCCGAATCTATCGCCCTGGCGACAGCTACTCCATCCCGGACGGCGTCGAGCATGGCGGTAAGATCAAGGCAGGCTCACGCGTGATCGACGTGTTTGAAGAGCCGGACCGCTATCCTGTCAAAGCCTAACAAAAAAGGCCGCAGCACAGGGCTGCGGCCAATCGTTTCGATGAAATGCGCTTAGTCTCGCAGCAATTCGTTGATCCCGGTTTTCGAGCGGGTCTTTTCATCCACCCGTTTCACGATCACCGCGCAATAGAGGCTGATGTTGTTCTTGGACGGCATCGAGCCTGCAACGACCACGGAATAAGGCGGAACCTCGCCATAGGTGACCTCGCCGGTCTCACGGTCGACGATCTTGGTCGATTTCCCGATGAACACACCCATGCCCAGAACTGAGCCTTCGCGCACGATGCAGCCTTCGACCACCTCAGAGCGCGCGCCGATGAAGCAATTGTCTTCGATGATGGTGGGGCCAGCCTGCATCGGCTCTAGCACGCCGCCGATCCCGACGCCGCCCGACAAGTGAACGTTCTTGCCGATCTGTGCGCAGGACCCGACGGTCGCCCATGTATCCACCATGGTGCCTTCGTCGACATAGGCGCCGAGGTTCACGAAAGACGGCATCAGTACTGCGCCCGGCGCGATATAGGCCGACTTGCGGACAACGCAGTTGGGCACGGCACGGAAACCGGCGGCCTTCCAGTGGTCTTCGCTCCAACCGGCGAACTTGCTGTCCACCTTGTCCCACCAACCACCGGCCTGAGGGCCGCCGGTCTGAATTTCCATGTCCTTGATACGGAAGCCCAGCAGAACTGCTTTCTTGGCCCACTGGTTGACATGCCAGTCACCGCTGTCCAGCTTTTCCGCAACGCGCAAAGCGCCGCTATCCAGCGCGTTCAGCGTGTCTTCGATGGCGTCGCGCTGTTCGCCTGTGGTTGCGGGCGTGATCGTATCGCGCGCCTCCCAGGCGGATTCGATGGCGGCTTCCAGTTGCGCATTGGACATTGGGCGTCTCCCTACAGAATCTGTTCGTGTCGGTGTGGCCTATACGAAAGCCAAGCCCACGGCGCAATGCGACGAACAGGGGCTCTTTTGCGGCGGAATTGTCCGACCCTCAGCTAGCGCGGCGGATATGGCGGATCAGGATGGTCGTTGCCGCGGCAAGATCCTTGTGTTTCAACGCCTGAACAATCGCCAGATGATCCTTGTCGACGCGCTGTTTCCACTTGGGTCGCCAATGGGCAAACAAGTGGCGTGCGCTGGCGATATGAAGGTCATCAATCGTATGCAGCAGACGCGGCATGCCGCAGGGCGTCAGGAGCGTCCGGTGAAAGACCCGGTTACGTGTTTCCCAGTCCGGCATGGTCTGCGCCTCGTCACACGCCATCCGCGCCTCATCCATGCGCTTCACATCACCGGGCGTCATGTTCTGCACGGAATGCTGCAGGGCCAAAGGCTCAAGCACCACGCGCATTTCGACCACTTCGCGCACCTCGGCCGGGTCGAGGACTGCGACCCGCATACCGCGCCGCGGTTCGCTTTTGGCAAGGCCATGCCCCTCGAGCCGCAGCAGAGCCTCGCGCACGGGGACGTGACTGGTCTCAAAGGCCTTGGCGATATGATCCTGGCGCAGCTTCTCACCGGCGTTCAGATCACCGGTGATGATCTGCTGCCTGAGATTTTCGTAGATTGTGTCGGCAATCGTTGCGCTCATGAATTATAGATAAGTTCCTCAACCTGTTTTCACAAGGCGATAATTCAGCCTGCAAGCGGGTCCGGCGCAATGTTCCCACCGCAGATCAGAACGGCGACGCGTTCGCCCGGCTCTGGCGTGTAGGCCCCCGACATCAACGCCGCCAAGGCGGCGGCTCCGGCGGGTTCGACAAGGATACGATGCGCTTGCCACAACACGCGCTGCGCCTCAGATATGGCCTGATCGGAGACCAGCACCGACTCCATCCCTTGCGCCAGTTCAAAACAGATCGACCCGATCCGCCGCGCGCCCAGCGCGTTGGCCGCAACGCCGGAAACCGACACATCCACCGGCTCACCGGCCTGCAAGGCGGCGTTCAAAGCGCAGGAGGTCTTAGGCTCGACCGCCACGACCTTGCGTGCGCCTTGAAACCAGGCCAGAGCGCCCGCGATCAGCCCGCCGCCGCCCACGGCGATCAGGACGGTATCGGCCTCCAGCCCCTGCGCCTCCCATTCGGCAAAGCAGGTGCCCTGTCCGGCGACCGTAGCAGGTGCATCATAGGCGTGGATCTGCATTGCGCCGGTCTTGTCCTCATGCGCCTGCGCCATCGCCAGCGCGTTGGCATATTCGCCGGGCACAACGCTCAGATCCGCGCCGATCTGTTCGATCAGGGCAATCTTGGACGGGCCCGCGATCTCTGGCACAAAAATCTTGGCCGGATGCCCTAGCGCACGCGCCGCATAAGCCGCCGCCGCCCCGTGATTACCGCCCGAGGCCGCCACAACACCTGCTTGTGGCACCTCCATGCTCAGCAGCGTGTTGAACGCGCCGCGCGCCTTGAAGCTGCCAGTGTGCTGCATATGCTCAAGCTTCAGCTCGACCGGATAGCCGGGAATATGGCTCTCCATCACCGGGGTTGTCTGCGCGTGTCCGGCAATACGTTCTGCTGCCGCCTGAATTTCCGTCTTCCAATCCATTCTTGTCTTTCCGTGACTGGCACTCTGCCCGCGAACCCTATAGCTGTTTGTCAAACACGCAAGCAGGGATCGTTCACCAATGAGAGAAGACCGCCACAGCCCTTTCCGCGACGCGCAGACCGACCGCTCGACCGCGAGCGAGGTGCCGGACACGCCCCAGACGCGGTCTCCGGCCTATCGCCTTGCCTTCGCCGATGAGGAATTCCTGTGCCGCGATGAGCTGCGCCCGGTGCGTCTACAGCTGGAACTGCTGAAACCCGAGATGATCATGAGCGAGCGTGAGATCACCTCGACCATCGTCATGTTTGGCGGCGCGCGTATTCCGGAACCGTCGCAGAAACACACCGCCCGCACCGAAATGCTTGCCGGTCTGTCCCAGTATTACGACGAGGCGCGCGAGTTCGCGCGACTTATGACCGAGAAATCGAACGAAACTGGCTGCCGCGAAAACGTCATCGTCACGGGTGGCGGCCCCGGCGTGATGGAGGCCGGAAACCGCGGCGCGCAAGATGCAGGTGGGTGCTCCATCGGTCTGAACATCGTGCTGCCGCATGAACAAGCGCCGAACCTTTATGTGACGCCGGACCTCAGCTTCAACTTCCACTATTTCGCCATCCGCAAGATGCATTTCCTGATGCGCGCTCGTGCCATCACCATCTTCCCCGGCGGCTTTGGCACGATGGATGAACTGTTCGAGTCCCTCACCCTGATCCAAACGGGACGGATGGAGCGTGTGCCCTTCCTGCTGTTTGGTCGCGAATTCTGGGAAAAGGTCATCAATTGGTCAGCGCTGGCCGATGCGGGCACGATCTCGGACGAAGACCTCGACCTGTTCCGCTTTGTCGACACCGCGCAAGAAGCGGTTGAGATCATCGAAAACTGGGAACCCGCCCCGCCTCGCGACGCCATTCCGGGACGCTGAGCCATGGCCAACAAACCCGGAGAAATGCTTCACCTGCGTGGCAACGCGTTGGAAAAGGGCGAACCCGTCGCCCTGCCGCTGACCCAAAGCAGCATGTACCACCTGCCTGGCCTGCCGGATGGGCATGCCACCTATGGCCGCGTCGACAACCCGACCTGGGTGCATCTGGAACATGTCTTGTCCCATCTTGAGGACGCGCCCTGCCTCAGCTTCCCGTCGGGCATGGCGGCCATCTCGGCCGCTTTGTTTGCAACCGTTCAGGCCGGTTCGCGCCTGTTGATCCCATCGGATGGCTACTACGTGACGCGCCTGCTGGCGGACAGGTTCTTGTCCCGACTGGGCGTTGCGGTCGAAGAACGGCCGACCACGGGCTTTGCCGACGGAGGGTTTGAGGGCTTCGACGTGGTCTTCGTCGAAAGCCCTTCGAACCCCGGCCTCGACATGATTGACCTTGCGGATGTAGCCAAACAGGTTCGCTCTGCCGGAGGCATCACCATTGCCGACAATACGACCCTGACACCTCTGGGCCAGCGCCCGCTGGATTTGGGCATCGACGTGGTCGTGTCCTCGGACACCAAGGCCATCGGTGGGCACTCGGACATGCTGATGGGCCACGTCGCCAGCCGCGACGCGCAGATCATGGAGCGGGTCGAGGAATGGCGCCGCGTCTCAGGCTCAATTCCCGGACCACACGAAGCATGGCTTCTGCATCGCGGGCTCGAGACTCTGGACGTGCGTTTTGATCGCATGTGCGCCTCGGCCCAGGTGCTGGCTGAGCGCCTAGCAGCGCATCCGGCCGTCAAGCACATCCGCTATCCCGGCTTGTCGGACGATCCGTCCCACGCGCTGGCGCAAGCTCAGACCACGCGGTTCGGGTTCCTGCTCTCGCTGACGCTGGAAAGCGAGGACAAGGCCGAGGCCTTCATCAACACCTGCCCTCTGCTGCGGCCCGCCACGTCTTTCGGCGGCGTTCACAGCTCGGCCGAGCGCCGCGCGCGGTGGGGTGACGCTGTCGACCCCGCCTTCATCCGCCTTTCGGTCGGGTGTGAGCCGGTTGATGAGCTTTGGCAGGCGTTCGAGGCCAGCCTGAACGCGCTCTGACTATTTCTTCGCTTCGCGCAGTTCTTTGAACACGTAGATCGGCAGCACCACGCTGGCGATCAACGCCCCCAGCCAGACCAACAGCGTTGCGGCCAGCAGGTTGGAAACACCCCCAACCGTCAGCCCCGAGGCAATCAGGTCGGTGACCAGGAGACCCACAAAGGTCACGATCAACGCGATCCCACCCTTCAGGGCCGGCGCCTTCTTTTCCCCCAGTTTCAGGATCAGCGGCTCGGCAATCACCTGAACGACGGTGAACACAAGAACCACAACGATGAATGAGATCGGCTTGATGGCAAAGCCGTTCAAAATGAGCGACGCCAGCAACAGGCCGATGGCATTCCCGGCCAGCAGGGCCAGAGCGGATTTGATTCTGCGCGACATTCAGGCTCTCCGTGTATGAACAGGTACAGACATGCAGATATTATCAAACCTGTAGGATTTTTCGAGCCAATTCAATTGCCTCTTCCTTTTGGTCGGTTGAAATCGCATGATAAAACACATTCATAAAGATCAGACCGACCCACATCCGCGAGAGGTGAGATGAGCGACGATCCCTATTCCGTCCTCGGCGTCGCCAAAGACGCCAGTGCCGCCGAGATCAAGAAAGCCTATCGGCGCATCGCCAAGGAATGCCACCCGGACCTCAAACCCGGTGATGCCGAGGCCGAGGCCAAGTTTAAAGCCGCCGCCGCTGCTTACGATCTGCTGAAAGACCCTGAAACCCGTGCCCGCTATGACAATGGCGAGATTGACGCTTCGGGTCAGGAGCGCCCTCAACAGCAATATTATCGCGACTATGCCGAGGCCGCCGGAAACCCCTATCGCGGACGGCAGGCGGACCCGGATGACATGTCAGACATCTTCGCCGAATTCATGCGCGGCCGCGGTGGGTTTGGCGACCAGCGCACGCAGGAATTCCATGCGCCGGGTCACAATCTGAATTACTCGCTACAGATCAGCTTTCTGGATGCCGTGTTTGGGGCCAGCCAAAAGCTTACCCTGCCCGATGGCAACCGGATCGAGGTTAAAATCCCGGCGGGTATCACCACGGGTCAAACCATCCGGCTGCGAGGCAAGGGCGCTCCTGGCTATGGTGAGGGGCCTCCGGGGGATGCGCTGGTCACGATTTCGGTCGCGGACCATCCGCTGTTCGACCGGCAAGGGGATGACATCCACATCACATTGCCGATCACCATCGATGAGGCTGTTCTGGGCGGCAAAGTGCCAGCCCCAACGATAGACGGTGGCGTCAACGTCACCGTCCCGGCCGGCACCAGCAGCGGCAAAACCCTGCGCCTGCGGGGTAAGGGAGTCAAAAAACGCGGCTCGTCCGAGCGGGGGGATCAACTGATCGAACTCACCGTCGCCCTGCCCGACCAGATCGACGACGACCTCAAGCAATTCATGGAAACATGGCGCGACGCCCATCACTATGATCCTCGGAAAGGAATGCCGTCATGACCCTGACCGAAGAGGAACTGATCGAAACCATCACTCGCCTGACCTCGGACCGCCTGACCGAATACCTGGCCGCCGAGATCGTGATCCCCGAGCAATCAGATCAAGGCGTGGTCTACCACAGCATCGACGTTGCCCGGCTGGAACTGGCCTGCGAACTGCACGAGCAATACGATATGGAGGCCGATGCTTTGTCGATGATGATCTCTCTGATCGACCAGATGCACGGGCTACGCGCTGAACTGCGTGAAGTTCTGAACGCGGTCGAGGCGCAACCCGATCCCGTGCGGCAGCAACTTATTGAGGTTATCGGAACCGCCCGCTTTCGTCGCGGATAGGTCTACTCACCTTTGATCTGGTAATCCTCGGGAACGTAGAAGGTGTAGTCCCTGTCGGCCACCTGCACGTGGCAGTCATGGCAATAGGCCACGGCCCCGGACCGATCGCCCAGAGTGTCGCCAAACAAAGACCCATCGGGCAGCACCATAATGTATCGCCAGTCTGCCGTCTCGGGATTGGCACCTTGGGCCAGTTTCTCCATCACGAACATCGCACCGGGGTAGATCTTGCCCTCATCCGTTACCGTCATGCTGTCCTTGGCAAGAACCGAGCCCATGGGCATAAGCTCACCCGGTTGCAGGGTCGCGTAGTTCAGCGCCATGCGATTGGCGTAGCTGTTCACGAACCGCTGCCCATGTGTGGCCGAGATATAGGGCGCATCATTGAAAAGCGGCCAGCTTTGGTAATTCAAAATGAGATCCAGTTGCGAGGTCGCGTAGCCACGCGCCATGCGTTTCGACAGCGCGCGATAATGCGCGTTGGCTTCGTCCTTACTCAGCTCGGCCGGATTTTCGATGGCCAGATGAGCGTCAGGGTCTTCCGCAAAAGCGCCCGCCGCAGATAGCGGTACAAATAGGACTGCAAATGCAATGGTTTTCAATTTACTTCGAGGTCGTTCAATCATTTGGGGCTCACCTGAAATATCAGTTTGCCTACATGCCGCGCGTAGCGAAGAAATAGGCTCGCGGCGAAAAAGCCCCGGCGTTTCAAGGGAAAGCCGAGCGTCCGAAACAGGACCGGACGCCCTAACACATAGCAAATATTGAAGACAAAATCAGCACCGGAAACATTAAGTTTACCGCTGCAACCCTTGGCAGAAATGGCTTAGTTACCGCTCAACCCAGCCTCAGCTTCGATCTGTTTACGCGATTTGCGCGCACGCTCGGTTGCCGATTTCAACTGACCACAGGCCGCCATGATATCCTCGCCGCGCGTCTTGCGGATGGGTGAGGCATAGCCGGCCTGGTAGATGATATTCGCAAAGGCCCGGATACGATTGTTCGAGCTGCGTTTGTACGGCGCACCAGGCCATTCGTTGAACGGAATCAGGTTGATCTTGGCCGGGATCTTATGACGTTTGATGTGGTCGATCAGACGATGCGCGTCCTCGTCGCTGTCGTTCACGCCATCCAGCATCACGTATTCGAACGTGATCCGTTCGGAATTCGAGACATTGGGGTAGCTGGCCAGCGCTTGCAACAACTCCTCGATGTTCCAGCGCTTGTTGATCGGCACCAGAACGTCGCGCGTCTCATCCGTGGTAGCGTGGAAGGAGATCGCCAGCAGGCAGCCGATCTCTTCAGCCGTACGCGCGATTTCCGGCACCACGCCGCTCGTCGACAGAGTGATCCGGCGGCGCGACAGGGAAATTCCTTCGGGGTCCATGGCGATCTTCATCGCGTCGCGGACGTTTTCGAAATTGTAGAGCGGCTCACCCATGCCCATCAGAACGATGTTCGACAGCAGGCGCGTCTCATCCTTCGGCGCACCGGGGGTCGGCCATTCCTCAAGATCATCGCGGGCCATCATCACCTGGCCCACAATCTCCGCCGCGGTCAGGTTGCGCACCAGTTTCTGCGTGCCGGTATGGCAGAAAGAGCAGGTCAGCGTACAACCTACCTGAGACGAGATACACAGCGTGCCGCGATCATCTTCGGGGATATAAACGACCTCGACCTCATGCCCGCCCGCAATACGACACAGGTATTTGCGTGTGCCGTCCTCTGACACCTGACGGGTGACCACTTCGGGAATTTCGATCACAAAGCTCTCGGCCAGTTGCGCGCGATAGGCTTTGGCCAGGTTAGTCATCAGTGCGAAATCACGCACGCCCCATTGGTAGATCCACTGCCAGATCTGACCAGTCCGCATCTTGGCCTGCTTTTCCGGCGTGCCATGTTCGATCAGAGCCGCGCGGAGCTGATCACGAGTCAGTCCGACAAGGTTCACCTTCCCCTCAGGCAGTTTGCGGGGGATGGTCATGACGTCTTGAGTGATCGGCGCTTTGGGCGACATTTGGGTACCTACTGGGCGTATCTCAGGTGGATTCTGGATTGGGATGCGCCTCTATATAGGATTGCGCGCAAAGATCAAAAGGAATCGTATTGACCCTTACGCGCTTTTATCGCCGGATCAGACCCCTGCAGGCGGGATAAAGCAATCCTCGGCATCCAGTGTTTTCACCGGATCTTCAGGCCCGCATTCTTCACCTGTAATCGGGTAGGTTTCAGGCTCTTTTTCACAGGCCGCCAGAACCAGTGAAGAAGCCAACATCAGAGTGATCAGAGTTTTGTCGAACATATTCAGACATCCTTTGTTATTACTGAACAAATTAGTTCAGATGCCAAAAGGACGCGCTTTGATACGGATCAAGCTTTCTGAATATTTGGTAGAATTATGCGAGAAGCTGCAAAATAGACGGGTCGCTTGTGATCGCGACCCGAAAGATCAGTTGGTGCAGCGCGTCTCCGCGTCTTCAATCGCGGCGGTGAAGCCCAGCAGAGAGAACGTGTCCTTTGTTTGCGTCCCGCGTTCCGAGCGTGCGGTCAGCACAGCCTCGGTCCCGCGCTTCATGGCGGTGACGATCTTGGCATCGTCCTGAGCAGTCGCCGGCCAGGCCCACTCGCCCTCGGTAAACAGTTCGAATTCAGACCCGTCTACAACCAGGTTCACCGTGGAACCGGCCGCAAAAGGGTAGCCACCGGTAAAGGTCACTTGTCCTTTGACCTCGGCATTCGGACGATAGAAGACAAACAGCAAGATGTCGCTGCGGCGCACAGAAACGACACGTCCGCCCCGCGTATTCACGGTTTCCTTGGGGGCCGAAACGCTCCAGCATTCGGTAGGATCATCTTCGACAAAAACGCTCCAATCCGTTTTTGCCGCGACGCGGTTTGTACTTGTCCCCTGCTGTGCGATTGCAGTTGTGGCCATACCCGCCACACACAGACCCGCAAGCACGCGGGTAAGCATTGATCCCATTTGTCCAGCCTCCTAGCTCGACCTTCTACCTCATACCCATCGGAAAGCCATGCGAACCCTGCCAGTTCGTCTTGGAAACGTTGCGCATTCCGATGATTGTCGACATACACACACTAACGCAGGTTTCGCCACAGGCGAAAGGGCGATTGGCAGAATTTTGCGCATAAATCCGGAGGTCCAGATGACGCAGCCCATCCCGATGACAGAACTGTGGCGCGGCGATTTGTTGGAAAGCCTGCATCTGGGCCATGCAGTGGTCTGCGATGACACCGGGCAGATCGTGCAAAGCTGGGGCGATCCGAACGCAGTGATCTTTCCACGCTCCTCGGCCAAGATGATCCAGGCTTTGCCTGTGGTTACGTCTGGCGCTGCGGCCAAATACGGGCTGAACTCGGAACATCTTGCGCTGGCCTGCGCCTCGCATAACGGGGCCGCCATTCACACGGATCGCGTCTCAGTCTGGCTGGATCATCTGGGTCTCACCGAGCATGATCTGCGCTGCGGCCCGCAAGAGCCCGCCGACATCGCCGCGCGCGACCGGCTTATTCTGGCCGACGATACGCCGTGCCAGATCCACAACAATTGCTCGGGGAAACACTGCGGGTTTCTGACCCTGTCTCAGCATATGGGGGCCGGACCGGAATACCTTGAGATCGACCACCCTGTTCAACAGGCCTGCTTGTCTGCCATCGAGGAAACAACCGGCGAGACTAGCCCCGGGTACGGCATCGACGGATGCTCGGCCCCGAATTTCGCGACTTCGCTGGTTGGGCTTGCGCGCTCCATGGCGTGGTTTGCCTCGGCCGCTGATCGGTCAGACCGGTCGAGCGATGCGGCGCAGCAACTGACCGCCGCGATGATCAAGCACCCAGAGCTTGTCGCGGGCGAAACCCGCGCCTGCACAGAGTTGATGCGCGCAATGAATGGGCGCGCTGCGATCAAGACCGGGGCCGAAGCCGTCTTTGTCGCGATCCTGCCGGATAAACGCATGGGCGTTGCTCTGAAGATCACCGATGGCACCACCCGCGCCAGTGAATGCGCCATCGCGGCCATTCTGGTCAGCCTCGGGGTGTTGGAGGCTGATCACCCGGCCACGCGCAAATTCATGAATGCCACGCAATACAGCCGCCGAGGACTGGAATGCGGCGTGATCCGACCCGCGCCGGGCTTTCCGAACTAAGGCAGCTACATCTCGATTTCGTGGATTTCCGCCACTTCGACCGAGCCAGATCCGTTTATGACCATCGGGCAGCCTTTGGCCATCTCGGTTGCATCATCAATGCTATCGGCTTTGATCACCGTGAAGCCAGAGGCCGGGTTAGCCCCGCCATTGTCGACAACGCCGCCGTTGCTGACGGTATAGGATTGGCCTACCGGGTTTCCCGGGATATCCAAAGCCTCGCCCATGTTCTGAAACCATGCGCCCCACGCGGCCATGGTTGCCTCGATCTCTGCGGGGTCAGTTGGGGTGTGGCCCCCGTGATAAACAAATAGATATTGGGGCATTTCGGTCCTCCCTGAATGAAATCTATTGGCACTGCGCTTCGAGTTTGCGCAGCGAGGATGTCCAGCCTGTGTTGTGGTTCTCAGCTGCCTCGGCGTCCACGAGTTCACGGTGATAGATAACAAGTCGGGCACCGGTTTCGGTTGCCACTATTGAAAAAGTCACATGGCTTTCCTGCCCGCGTTGATCCTGGTCGTCATGCCAACCCCAAGTGAAGCCAACCGAGTTCGGTGGATTAACATGCGTGACATGCCCCGAAACCTTGAATTGCTGCCCATCGCTGTTTTCCATCACCGAAAACCATGGGCCGGTTCTTGAAAAATCCAGACTGTGATCCGGCACATGCATGCCTTCCGGCCCCCACCAATGCAGTAGTTTCGAGCCATCTGTCACCCAAACAAAAAGATCTTCTGGGCTGACGGGAAAGTCCCGCTCCAATTTCAGGTCGGCCATGAATTTTCCCTTTCCAAGATGTCACCCAAACGATCCAGACTGCTTTCCCAGAACTGCCGTTTCGAGATCGTCCACTCGGCAATCGCACGAAGGCCTTCGGAGTGGACGGAATACAGCCTCTGGGTGCCCAGCACGCGCTGTTGCACCAATCCGGCCTCTCGCAGCACCTTCAGGTGGCGCGAGATTGCGGCACCTGACATACCTTTGCCTTCGACCAGGTCTCCGGCGGGCAGTTCACCGCCTTCCATCAGTTGCTCGACGATGGCAAACCGCGTGCGGTCAGATAGTGCGGAAAAGGCTGCAATAAGATCGGTCATGATTCTTATTTAACACAATTGTTAAATAAAGGAAAGCCTACCTTTTTGTCGGCGCCAATCAGGAAAATTGGCCGAGCCCCTTCTTTTCGTGTATATGTGAAAAGGTTCATAGACCTGCTCCAAAGACACAAGTTACGGTGTTATGTGTGAGTTTAATAAGTTGTTTTATTTTAGGAGGCTTGAGATGCGCTTCGCGTCCACTTCATTGTTTATCGCCTGTACCCTTGTTGTTGCAGGCTGTGCATCCCCTTGGTCACAGACTGAGACTGTAACCCCTGCTGCAACCGCCCCTCAACCAACCCCTGCGGCGGCCGTAGCGACAACTCCCGCGCCTGCGCCCGCAACGACGGCGGCAGCAGCCCCCGCGGTGACCCCAACGGCCGTTTCATCGACAGCGCCTCAAAATGCGTATGACCGCGACGGCGGAGATGGTGGTGGCGGCGGCGGCGGTGGCGGCGGCGGTGGCGGCGGTGGCGGCTGGGGCGGTTAAGCCGGAGACGACACCACATGCTTAAGCTTGGGTCTAAAACTGGTCGGCGCCATTTACTAGCAGCTGCGTCTATCCTGACGATTTGCGCAAGCGGCCTCAGCGCGCAGTCCTCGTCGGCAACCAGCGCGAACAGCAGGGTTGCGATCGTCATCGGCAATCAGGACTACACGAGCGTTGGCGACCTGACCAATGCCAGAAAAGACGCCGAAGACATTGCGGACATGCTGCGAGACTTCGATTTCCAAGTCTTCGACGGCTATGACCTGACTAAACGCGAGTTTGAAGAGCTGATCCGCACAGCGGTTCTGAACATCCCGGATTCCGCAGATGTTCTGTTCTACTATGCGGGTCACGGCATTCAGATCGGGCGGCGAAACTATTTGCTGCCCGTGGATGCCAAGTTTGAAAGCGTCTATGATGTGCCACTGGCAACGATGACGCTGGATCGCGTGATTGACACCCTGTCCGCCCGTAGCGCGGCCCACGTGGCCATTCTGGACTCGTGCAGGGACAATCCGTTTCAAGACCTCAGATTGGCGGCCGATCTGGACGCCAACCTTTTTGAGACTCGCGAAGGGTTCGACGTCTTCAAAACGCCGCTGAATTCTCTGGTGGCCTATTCAACCTCGCCCGGTGCGGTGGCCAGTGATGGCGAAATCGGCCACAACAGCCCCTATACGGCGGCCGTTCTGGAAACCGCCCAATCCTCTCCGTTTGAGAATATCCAACAGCTCTTTCCGGTCATACGCGAACGGGTTCACACCAAAACATCGGGGCAGCAGATCCCCTGGGAAAGCTCGACACTGGTGCGCCCGTTCTATCTGGCGCAGCAAAAGGTCGAGGTTGAACCAGAGGCGCTGCAGGATGGTGCCGCCCAATCCCTCTCGCTCAGCTATCAGTTTGATAAATCCGTCCCATTGTCCCAAAGCCTGAGCCAAGCGCTGGGAAGGGACATTGTAGATGTGCGGGTGACGGAAACCCCTGACCGGGGTGCTGTCAGCGCAAGCGAAACATCTCTGACCTATACGCCCGAGATCACGGACACACGTGCCGTTGACCTGCCCAAAACCGATTTTGCCGATACCTTCGCAGTCGAAGTCGTAACCGCTGATCAGACGCGACAGACGGTTGAGGTCTCTCTGGAATTGGGGATGAATGCCTGCGATCTCGAAGCGGGGGATGCGCTGGATCTTAATGGCGTTGGCGTGTTTCGCCTGCCGAATGAGCTGGATATCACCAAAGGTCTGGCCGCCTGTTCGCAAGCGGTCGAGGACTATCCGGAAAACGCGCGGTTCCAGTATCAACTGGGCCGTTTGCAACAAGCCGCAGGAAATGTGCCAGGCGCCTTTGAGAGTTTCACGACCGCTGTCGACGGCGGGCATATTCGCGCCAAATACGCTCTGGCAACTTTGTTGGATACACAGCGCATCGACCGCGCGGTCACCAAGACCCCTTATGACCCGGACAAAGCGCGCGCCCTGTTAGAAGAAGCCATCGCCCAGCAAGACCCCTATGCCATGCACCGGCTGGGCCAACAACTGCTGCGCAAAGGTGAAACGACCGAAGAGAAAAACCGCGGCTTTGAGCTGTTGGAACGCTCGGTCGAGCTTGGACATACCTATTCGATGAATGAACTGGGCATGTATTTCCTGCGTGAAAACTCGGAACGCTATATCCCCGAGCGTGGGTTGCGATATCTCCGCGCTTCCGAACTACGGCAGGACATCTATGGGTACGACAATCTGGCCTATGTCTCGCTGAATGGTCTGGGCGGCAATCCGGTCGATTTCGATAAGGCGGAGTCCTACTTTCTGGCGGCAGCCCAAGGCGGGCACCCAACCGCTCCGGCAAGTATCGCCCGCATGATCATGCGGGACCAGCTACAAGGCCGGCCCCGTACCGAGGCTTTGGCCTGGTACGACACATCGCTGGAACGCGGTGATGCCTGGGGCGGTGCGAACGGAGCTTATATCATTCTGGATGGTCAGGTACCGGGCAAACGTCCGGCCGATGCGGCGCTCAGGGCGGCCAAAGCAGCCCTACTGCCGAATGAGGAACCTGCCGCGCAGGCTCAGTCGCAGCTGGACAGACTCTCGCGCGGGGATCTGGATCGGGCATTGCAACTGGCGCTGAATGAACTTGGGGAGAATGTCACCGTCGATGGCCAAGTCGGCCCGGCGACTTTGACTGCGCTCGAGAATATCAGCGCCAAGTTCGGTGTTCCGGTTCCCTATGCCGCCGCCAGCGATCCAAAGGCCCGGTTGTTGCTGGCCGCGCGTGTGTACTGGGCGCAGAATCCGGTGCGCTTTGACTTGTTCTAGACGCTGAAATCAGCCTTTCTAAAGCCTTGAATGTAAAGCAGGGCCGTCAGGTCTCCGTGATTGATCCGCACGTCGCACTCAGCCGCAACCGAGGGCTTCGCGTGCAGTGCAACGCCGGTTCCGGCCCGCCCCAGCATGCCCAGATCGTTAGCTCCGTCTCCAACTGCGATCACGTCGCCCTCGGACAATCCAAGCGTTGCGGTGATCCGCTCGAGTGACTCCACCTTGGCCTGCCGCCCGAGGATCGGGCGCTGCACATCACCCGTCAGCTGCCCATTCTCGGTCAAAAGCGTGTTCGCCCGGTTCTCATCAAACCCCAACTGCGCGGCCACACGGGCTGTGAACGCCGTGAACCCACCCGAGACCAAGGCCGCATAGCCGCCAGCCGCGCGCATGGTCGCCACCAACTCGCGCCCGCCGGGCATGAGGGTGATCCGCGTGTTCAGAACGTGGTCAATGACCGCCTCGTCCAGCCCTTTCAACAAGCCAACCCGTTCGATCAGCGCGCCTTCGAAATCCAGCTCACCATTCATCGCGCGAGCGGTGATGTCCTTGACGCGCTCACCCACGCCCGCCTCATCCGCCAGCTCATCAATGCATTCCTGCTGGATCATGGTGCTGTCCATATCCGCCAGCAGCATTTTCTTGCGCCGCCCTTCGGACGCCTGAACGACCAGATCAACGCCCATCTCTTGCAGATCGGTCCAGACATCCCAGCGATTGTCTGGCATCTCGGGCAGCGTGAACTCGGCCGCCTCACCGGGGTTGAGCCACGTGACCTCACCCCCGCCCCACGCATTTCGCAACGCGTCCACCATCGGGACCTCAAGCGAGGGCGTGGCGGGATTTGTGAGCAAGGTGGCAACGTACATGGCAGGTCTCCGGCAATCTGCATAGCGCATATCGCAGGTGCAGCATTTTCGCCAGAGTTGGTTGGAAATATCTGCCAAACGGGGCTTTACGGTCCCGGTTTTCCCAGCCAGATTCAGCCCGCGACGCACGGAAAGGAACACCGAATGGCCAACCCGCTTTATGATCGTCTGTTTGGCATTCACGCTGGGAAAACCACTCCGTTCCTGTATCTGCCCGACGGTCAGGTTCTGACCCATGCCACCTTTCTCGACACGGCCGCGCGGCTGGCCAACGCGCTGACGGGGCTGGAGCTGGAGCCCGGAGATCGCGTCGCGGTTCAAGTCGAAAAATCGCCCGAGGCGCTTGCTCTCTACGCCGCTTGCGCGCAGACCGGGCTTATCTTCTTGCCGCTCAACACCGCCTATACGACCACTGAGCTGCAGTATTTCATCGAAAACAGCGGCGCAAAGCTGGTAGTCTGCGATATCGCGAACGAGGCTGGCCTGAGCCCGATTGCCCAAGCGCAGAACGCCCATATTGCAACTCTGAACGCCGATGGCAGTGGCAGCCTGATGCGCCGGGCGCTGGGAATGCTGCCTGCGTATGAACCTGTTTCACGGTCCGAAGATGATCTGGCCGCGTTCCTTTATACCTCAGGCACCACGGGGCGGTCGAAAGGTGCGATGCTGACGCAGGCCAACCTGCTGTCCAATGCCGAAACGCTGGTGCAGCAATGGCGCTTCACCAAGGACGATGTGCTGCTGCATGCGCTGCCGATCTTTCACACCCATGGCCTGTTCGTTGCAACCAATGTGGTGCTGGCCTCAGGCGGGTCGATGATCTTTCTGCCCGAGTTCGATCTGGACAACATCCTGCGTCTGATGCCGGGTGCCACTTCGATGATGGGGGTGCCGACCTTCTACACCCGCCTGCTAGGCGATGACCGGTTTACCAGCGATCTGACGCGCCATATGCGGCTGTTCATTTCGGGCTCGGCGCCTCTGCTGGCAGAGACTCATGAGCTGTTCGAGGCCCGCACCGGGCATCGTATCCTCGAACGCTATGGCATGACCGAAACCAACATGAACACCTCAAACCCCTATGACGGCGAGCGCCGCGCCGGGACCGTCGGGTTCCCGCTGCCGGATGTCGAGCTGAAGGTTACGGACCCCGAAACGGGCGCGCCTCTGCCCCAAGGTGAGATCGGCATGATCGAGGTACGCGGTCCGAACGTCTTCAAAGGCTATTGGCAGATGCCCGAGAAAACCGAGGCCGAGCTGCGCGAGGACGGGTTCTTTATCACCGGCGATCTGGGCCGGGTGGACGAGGATGGCTATGTCCATATCGTCGGCCGCGGCAAAGACCTGATCATCTCGGGCGGCTACAACATCTACCCTAAGGAAATCGAGCTGTTGTTGGATGACCAACCCGGTGTTCTGGAAAGCGCGGTCATCGGTGTGCCGCATCCGGACTTTGGTGAAACGGTGCTGGGCATTCTGGTGCCTCAACCCGGACAGGTGCTTGATCTGGATGCCATTCTGGCGCGCGTTCAGGATCAGCTGGCCCGGTTCAAACATCCGCGCAAACTGATCGTTCTGGATGAACTACCCCGCAACACCATGGGCAAGGTGCAAAAGAACGCCCTGCGCGAGACCTATAAAGACAGCTTTACACAAGGCTGACCCGGCCCTTTTCAGTCAACTCCCAACAGGTGCGGCCTTCGAAGACAACGACACTGGCCGGGCGTCCATACCCCGCGCCGGTATCCAGATTCACACGGTTCCCGCAATACGTCACCCGGTCGACCGGAGTATGGCCATGGACGATCAACTTGGGATGGGGCTCGGTATGTTTCAAAAACTCCTGCCGAATCCAGACCAGATCGTTTTCGTCCTGCTGATCCAGCGCGATACCGGGGCGGATGCCCGCATGAACGAAAGCCAGATCGGGTGTCTGGTGCATCAAAACCAGCCCGCGCAGGAACGCACGATGATCCTCGGGCACGGCCTGCAACGCCATGGCGTGCAGATCCTCAAGCCGGGTTTGTCCCTCGAACACGATACCATAGCTGGCAAGTGTTTCGACCCCGCCCAGACGCTCATGCAGCCAGTGGTAACCGACCAGAAGATGCGGATCATGGCGGGGGAAATCCTCGAGGAACCATGCAAACATGCGGTCGTGATTTCCTAGTAAGGTAATCCAGTCCCGCCCTGCCGCGCATCCCGCGATCAAGCGGTCCAGAACGCCCCGGCTATCCGGTCCCCGGTCGGTATAGTCGCCCAGAAACACCACCTGAGCCTCAGGCCCGCCGTCGCGGTCGATCAATGAGAGGAGTCGGTCGAACTCGGCGCTCTGCCCGTGCAGGTCGCCAATGGCGTAAATCGGTTTGGTCATGAAAAGGTCTCGTCTGCTGTTACGGCAGTTTAGAGGCTAAAGCGTTGATAGCGCAATCAGGAACACCCGCGCCGGTCCTTGGCGCGGGTGTCAAATTGTCTGAAATGACAAAGGGTGCCAATCAGGCGACGTCGAACTCCAGCGGTTTGATCTGCGTGAACAAGCCCGTTTCCGCCAGCTTTGCGCGCGCCTCGGCTGGCACAGGTTCGTCCACATAGAGCAGCGCAATGGCCTCACCCCCCGCCTCAGACCGGCCGAGGGTAAAGTTCGCGATGTTGACGTCGTTCTCGCCCATGGTCTGACCCAGCGCACCGATGATGCCCGGCACATCCTCGTTGGTGGTGTAGAGCATATGCGCCCCGATCTCGGCGTCGATATTTATGCCTTTGATCTGGATGAAGCGCGGCTTGCCATCGCTGAACACTGTCCCACCGATCGAGCGTTCGCGCTTGGTGGTCACGACGGTGACCTTGATGTAGCCCTCAAACGCACCGGACTTGTCCTGATTGGTGGTCGAGATCTTGATGCCACGCTCTTTGGCGACAACCGGCGCCGAGACCATGTTCACCTCGGGATTGAACTTCTTCATAATCCCCGCAACGACGGCGCAGTTCAGAGCAGCCAGGTTCATTTCAGCCGCGACACCGTCATAGAGAATGTTGATCGCCTGCACCGGCTCATCGGTCATCTGGCCGATGAAGCTGCCAAGATGGCCCGCCAGTTTGATCCACGGCCCCATGACCTTAGCCTCTTCAGCGGTGACGCTGGGCATGTTCAACGCATTTTCCACCGCACCGGTCAGCAGATAGTTCGAGATCTGCTCCGCCACCTGTAGCGCCACGTTCTCCTGCGCCTCGGTCGTTGCCGCGCCAAGGTGAGGCGTGCAGACCACGTTGGGCAGGTTGAACAGAGCGTTTTCTTTCGCCGGCTCTTCGCTGAACACGTCAAACGCCGCGCCGGCAACATGGCCCGATTGCAGTGCCTCGGCCAGCGCGTCTTCGTCGACCAGACCACCGCGGGCACAGTTGATGATCCGCACGCCCTTCTTGGTCTTCGCAAGGTTTTCTCGGCTCAGGATATTGCGGGTCTGATCGGTCAGCGGAACATGCAGAGTGATAAAGTCAGCGCGGGCCAGCAGCTCGTCCAGCTCGACCTTTTCAACACCCATCTGCGCGGCTTTCTCTTCACCCAGATAGGGGTCATAGGCCACAACCTTCATCTTCAGGCCAAGCGCGCGCTCACACACGATACCGCCGATATTGCCCGCCCCGATCACGCCGAGGGTTTTGTTGGTCAGCTCAATCCCCATGAACTTGGACTTTTCCCATTTACCCGCATGGGTCGAGGTGCTGGCTTCGGGGATTTGCCGCGCCACGGCGAACATCATCGCAATCGCATGCTCGGCGGTGGTGATCATGTTGCCGAAGGGCGTGTTCATCACGATCACACCCTTTTTCGAGGCCGCATCCTTGTCGATATTGTCGGTCCCGATCCCGGCACGACCGATCACTTTCAGTTTGTCGGCCTTCTCCAGAATGGTCGGTGTGACCTTGGTGGCCGAACGAATGGCAAGGCCGTCATACTGACCGATCACCTCGGCCAGTTTGTCTTTGTCCTTGCCCAGATCGGGCATGAAATCCACGTCGATGCCGCGATCGCGGAAGATTTGCACGGCGGTTTCGCTGAGCTTGTCAGATACGAGTACTTTGGGGGCCATATTCTCTGGTCCTTGAATTGTATGGAAGGTCCGGGCCTGGGGCGGCCCGGTGAAAAGTCAGGCAGCCTCAGACTGTGCCGCGATCTCGGCCTCGAAGGCCCAAGCCAGCCAAGGCAGCATCGCTTCGATATCCGAGGTCTCAACCGTGCCACCGCACCAGATCCGCAGGCCTGCAGGCGCGTCACGATAGGCGCCGATGTCCAAGGCGATATTCTCGGCCTCAAGCCGTTTGGCCACGGCTTTCGCGAATGCTGCACCGTCCTGAATGCGCCCATCCGTGAATTTCAGGCAGACCGAGGTGTTCGATTGCGTCGCCGCATCTTCGGCCAGATTGGCGATCCAATCGTTTTGGTCGCAGAAGGCGTGAACCGCACCGGCATTGGCATCAGCACGGGCGATCAGCCCCTGCAACCCACCAACTGAGCGCGCCCAATCCAGCGCAAACAGGTAATCCTCAACCGCTAGCATCGAGGGCGTGTTGATCGTAGCCCCGGTAAAGATACTGTCGATTAATTTGCCACCTTTGGTCAGGCGGAAAATCTTGGGAAGCGGCCATGCGGGCGTGTAGCTCTCCAATCTCTCAACGGCATGGGGCGAAAGGATCAGCATCCCGTGGGCCGCTTCTCCGCCCAGCACTTTCTGCCAGCTGAAGGTGGTCACATCCAGCTTGTCCCAGGGCAGGTCCATCGCAAACGCGGCCGAGGTCGCATCACAGATCGTCAGACCCCGACGGTCATCGGCGATCCAGTCGCCATTGGGCACCCGAACGCCCGAGGTTGTGCCGTTCCACGTAAACACCACGTCATTGGCAAAATCGACCGAAGCAAGATCGACGATCCGCCCGTAATCTGCGGTCTTTACCTCAGCGTCGATCTTCAGCTGCTTGACCACGTCAGTCACCCAGCCCGCGCCGAAGCTCTCCCACGCCAGCATCTCAACCTTGCGCTCACCCAGCAGCGACCAAAGCGCCATCTCAACCGCGCCGGTGTCCGACGCGGGAACAATACCGATCTTGTAGTCCGCTGGAATGCCCAACACCTCACGCGTGCCTTCGATGGCCGCTTTCAGCTTGTCCTTGCCAACGGCCGCGCGGTGCGAACGACCCAGCGCGGCATCAGCCAATTTGGACAGATCAAATGTGGGGGGTTTGGCACAGGGGCCTGAGGAAAAACGCGGATTCGCCGGCCGCGTGACCGGTTGTTCTTTTGTCATCTGTATTACCCTTCCAGATACACGCCCCTCGTTGGGGAGGGGTGTCCCACGGACAGAGCTATGGGGGCTTTGCAGATGCAGCAAGCGGAAAAGACGCTATTGCGACAGAAAACGACATGCCTGAGGCGTACAAATCAGAACGCAGGTTTCCGATAAGCGAAAACCCCGCCGATTTTTCGGCGGGGGTTTGTAGTTTTATTCTGCGGCTTCTTCGTATGCTTCCATTGGTGGGCATGTGCAGACGAGGTTTCGGT
>NZ_JBQFRV010000026.1:0-49731 GCF_056537565.1 Ruegeria sp. C8 | reverse complement strand
GCCAGCCTCGCAGGAAAGCGAGACGCAGGACTGGGACTTGTCCACGCTTAAATCCAGCGACGGTCCTGCACCATGGAGGGTTCCCGCAGACCCGACCGTCGGGAAACCCGCCGGGGACACGGGGTATTTTGGCCGCCCCGGCGGGCTGCCACTTGATCAAACCGCAGACGATGCCCGTTCATTGGTGTTCGAAACGGCTCCTTTGGCCCAAGACCTCATTATCTATGGTTCGGTTACACTGACTGTGCGCGGCAAGTCCGGAGGCAAACCGGGGCAGATCATCGCAAGACTTAGCGATGTGGCCCCGGATGGGGTCGCTGCGCGTGTAAGCTATGGTGTTCGAAACCTTTCGCTTGACGAAAATTTGGATCGTACCCCGTCAGCGGCGAAAACAGGCGAATTCTATGGGAAGATCCTACTTCATTCGACTGCCTATCGCGTGCGCAAGGGACACACCCTACGACTGGCTTTGTCCTCATCTTTCTGGCCTCTCTTTCACGCGAAATCACCGGTCTTGGATATGCAAATAAACCACGCAACGCTGCGTTTGCCTGTTTTACTCCATGAGCTCGAAGACTTGTCTAAACCACTGCCCCCCGCACAAGACATGCCCGTGCAGAAGCGGCATTCCACCTATGCGCCTGACCCTTTGTCTCGCTGGACACAGACCACCGGAGACAGGATTGAGATGGGATGGCATCAGCCGCTTTTGAAAACAACCTTCGCCCAAACAGAAACCGCTTTCAGCTATGAAACAAGCATGACGCACAGTCTGGATGCTTCAGATGGCGTTGAGAAACAGACAAACGTACTTCACAGGATGGTTTTCGAACGGCCTGACGGAACTGCCGAGGTTTCGGTCGCATTGACTGCCAGAACCACAGGCGACCGCACCACGGCGGATGCTGAGTTGAATGCGACATGGAACAATCAGCCCTTCGCAACGCGGCAATGGCGTATTTAGTTACAATTCTCTGTTCAATTCATTCTCGGGTTGAGCACTTTCGTTTTGTTGGATCTGAATGCACGTGGGTCCAGTCGAACTCTTATGGTATCGGTTGCCACTAGCACTGTGACTTCGACTTACTAGGAATTGCTGGGCTCACAAACGCCGCCTCGGCCGAGATGGAAGCAGCTATCGAGAGGATTAAACCGTTCGGTTTTGCTAATTTGTCTATAGTCCAGCCTTTGCCAGACAAAGAACGGTTGTTCGAACTCAGAGCGAGTGCGAAAAGCAGATATTGGTCAATTGGCAGGTTTGTCAGCAAATCTGAAACAGCAAAGTCCGGCTTTGAAAGTCTGCTCAGGGGCTGCGCCCTGCCTAATGCATGTCCAGTATGCCTTTAACTTAACGTGGTAGATCTGGGCCCACTACCGACGTTTAACAAGACTTATCTCGATTGGTCGAACGAACCGCCACCGGTTTTCCTGATCCATAAGGTCGCTGCATTTGCATTCGTCAGGTTTGGGTTGCATTGCTGACTTTCACGGCTGCTTGCTTAACTCGAAGGATGGGACCGGCAGCCGCTGCGGTTCAACCAGTGGATCACGAACGCGTGATCACTGTTGCGATAGCGATATTGAGAAACAACCTACCTATCAGTAGGTAAGTATAGCCAATTTGCACAAGTACAGTGACGATAGAAGGAGACCAAACCATGCGCGTGAATGCCGACTTTAATGAACGTGTTCTTGTACGTTTTAGTGAGAACGATTGGGTCGCATCCCCGATGCCTGGAGTTGAGCGGAAGATGCTTGACCGAATTGGAGAGGAAGTAGCTCGTGCCACCACCATCGTACGTTTCGCGCCTGGCAGCGCCTTCTCTGCCCACACGCATGACGGTGGCGAAGAATACCTGGTACTCGACGGTACATTTCAGGACGAGGACGGTGATTTTCCAACTGGTTCCTACGTGCGGAACCCACCGACCTCGTCTCATACACCTGCCGCACAGGACGGCGCGACAATTCTGGTAAAGCTCCACCAATTCGACGCTAGCGACCGCAATCAGGTCCAGATCGACAGCGGTAAGGCAAGCTGGATTGAAGCAGCAGATGGTGTGTCCAGGTTGCCCCTTCACACAGATATACATGAAACTGTAGCGATGGAACACTGGGATGCAGGTACAGTGCGCTCTCTACATGCCTCAGGCGGGCTTGAGGTCTTTGTGATTGATGGGAGCCTGAACGAGGACGGCGATACCCTGTCCCGCTGGGATTGGTTACGCCTACCCGTCGGGGCGAGTTTCGAGGCGACCGCTGGCGCTAACGGGGCGCGAGTCTGGATCAAGACCGGCCACCTTAGTCACGTCGCAGAGAGCGCGACATGAAGCCGAACGCTGAGATTGTCATCGTCGGCGCAGGGTTGTCCGGCCTCGCTTTGGCGCATGCGCTGAAGCTTGAAGGACGCGACGCGCTTTTGCTGGAGGCGCGCGACCGCGTAGGCGGTCGCATTCTCTCACAGAGCGGCTATGATCTCGGCCCTGCTTGGATTTGGCCGCACAACCACCGCATGCTGGCCCTCGTAGACAAGCTTGGGCTGCGAACATTTCCACAATACAGCGATGGACGATTGGCGTTCGAGGATGCTCAGGGCAATGTGCGTCGTGACTTCGATTTCGCCCCCATGGGTGACGCGCTTCGCGTTTCGGGCGGACTCGCTCAGATAACCGACGCCCTCGCCCAAAAGCTTGATGATACGCTGTGTCTTGGCCACTCAGTTCGGCATGTGATCGAAGAAGACGAATTCGTGACATTGAGTGGAAACGGGTTTTCATTGCGCGCCGACTTCGTTGTTTTGGCGTTGCCCCCGCGCCTCGCTGCACAGATGGGTGTGGTCGTTCCGGATGTTCCAACATGGATGGCCGGGCACGCCAAACTCGTTGCTCTTTACGACACCCCATTCTGGCGCGACGCGGGCCTGAATGGTGACGCAATCTCTCATCAAGGTCCCCTGGCTGAAATCCATGACGCGTCACCCATGGACGGCACCGAGGGTGCTCTGTTCGGCTTTGCAATGCCCGGCACGGCCCGACAATCCGGGTTCGAAGCGCAAGCGGTGGCGCAACTGGTTCGCCTGTTTGGCCCCAAAGCAGCCGAGCCGCGCGGTGTAGTCGTCAAAGATTGGAGCGCCGACATGGCTACCGCCACCTCGGCCGACCTAAAGCCGCTTAACGCCCATCCTATGTATAGTACACTCACTCCTACTCAGAGGGTGATTTTTGCAGGAACTGAAACCGCACCGTCGCACGGGGGTTTCCTCGAAGGCGCTCTTGAAGCCATGGATGCAGCGCGGCATGAATTGTCGAGGGTGATGGTATGACATCAGAAGAGAAAATCCTTGCCGCCGCCGAGGCGCGGGTCCGCACTGGCGGCTACAACGGCTTTTCGTTCCGAGACATTGCGCGCGACGCAGGGCTGACTAGCGCAGGCGTACATCATTACTTCCCGACCAAGACCGATCTGGTCGCTCGACTGGCCAGAAATTACACGTCCCGTTTCCTAGACGCTTTGGATGAATGCCCGTCTCATACGCGTGTCGCGCGCCTACGCGAGCTTTTCGCGGAAAGCTTGCGCCAGGACGGAAAGATGTGCCTTTGTGGACTGCTCGCAGCTGAAAGCGGAGGCCTGCCTGAACCGGTCGTGGAGGCGGCAAAAATGTTCTTTGCAGCATTGGTCGATCGGCTTGTCAGCGTATTTCCGGACAGCGCCGATCCGCTTTCTGACGCACTAACTATGCTCGCAACGCTGGAAGGTGCAGCGCTACTTGCGACTGTGCAGGGTGACCCTGACATCTTCGAGAAAGCAACGTCCGCTTCGGGCTCAATGCAGTCGTTCACTGCGTGTTAAATGAATGACTGCTTATTATTTGTTTGGATATCAATCTCGGATTCTGGAGTCTCAAAAATTCAATGTTCTAAATAGTTGATTTTGTTGGAGCCGTAGTCTCACCAAGAATGCGATTCGACTGCGCGCTGCCCTGAATAGCAAACTGCACTAAACGCCCATTGGCAGTTCAACAAAGAAAACCTAGTGTTCAGAGTAGTTAGCGGACTCTGAGACTAAGAGAATGCCACGGAAGTCAAAGCTTGCGCTACGCTAAGGCCCGTGCGCAAGCAAATGTGCTCAACAAAGCGGTCTAAATTGTTCCCTTACCTCAGTAGTGAGGTAAGTTTTTGGTCGATAATGCGCTCTTTAGTCGGAAAGCTAGAGTCCTCTGGTTAGAATGCAAAACACTGATCGTGCGAATTTGCTTTAATTCAGATAAGTTCCCTGCATATCCAATGGTGTGCATTGACCGCTGGTGAGGAGCTCTTGTGAATCTTGAAACATACTTTCCTTATCAGCTTGCATCGACCGCCGAGGCGTTTTCTCGCCAGCTTGTTCAGGTCTATGGTCGAACCTACGGCCTCTCGCGAGAGGAATGGCGTCTGTTGTTTCTATTGGCCAGCGCGGGTCAGTCGAACTCGCTCCAACTGGCGCAGCGCACCACGTTGGACAAAGTTCAGGTAAGCCGTGCTGCGACCAGTTTAGAGAAAAAGGGCCTAATTGGCCGCGCCGTCGCGGACAGTGACCGGAGGCTGCGCCAATACTCCTGTACCGAGGCTGGAAAGTCCCTATTCAACGAAGTTTTTCCAGCCGTGCAGAACTGTGCTGACTCGATTTTGGAACGCATGAGCGATGAGGACATAGACAAGCTTAAGGATGGACTTCGCGCCCTTGAAAAGGCTGTGGCTGACTATGGGCAGAGTCGCGAGAACGAAAACAGTTAATGAGGGCTGTTGTCCGGATGGGCGTTCTGAAAGGCCGGGATCTGATCCAAGCTGTCCTTGATCCGAGAAATCTTGGGCAGGTCAGCCAATTCAACACCCCATCTTTGCGCGTTGTAAAGCTGAGGCATCAGGCAAACGTCGGCAAGCGTTACACGGTCACCGTAGGAAAACGGACCGCCCTGCGCCATCTCCTCGTAAGCCGCCAGACCTTCGCCGATAAAATGCTGCATCCAGCCTTCGTT
Source organism: Ruegeria sp. C8 (assembly GCF_056537565.1). Lineage (NCBI taxonomy): Bacteria > Pseudomonadati > Pseudomonadota > Alphaproteobacteria > Rhodobacterales > Roseobacteraceae > Ruegeria > Ruegeria sp. C8. The sequence continues at coordinate 44,717 of NZ_JBQFRV010000026.1, read as the reverse complement.
CGAAATCTGGTTCCCTGAGTGTTCTACAGCCCATTTCACCACTCGAAGGTTGCAAACCGGATGGATATCCATTGCCACAGCATAAGACAACGCACGCACTTCGGCGCGGCCCACGGGGTCCGAGGGCAAAAGGCCAAGACCTCTTGTTTCGTCAATATACTCGATCTGCGCTAGCGACTGGGTGAACCTATTCCCGTCTATCTCCAACACCGGCACCAGACCCTGAGGGTTTCTCATCAGATGCGCGTCGGACTGCTGCTCAGCTTCCAGCAGGTTCACGATGACGGTTTCCCAGCTTTCCCCGGCAAGGCCCAACGCGATCCGCACGCGGTAGCTGGCTGAAGAGCGCCAATAGTCATAAAGTTTAATCATTTATTCTTCCGAAAGCAGATCGAGGGCGGCATTCAGCGCTTCCTCAGACTCACCAAGTTTGGTTTCCAGGCTGGATTGAAACGACAGTGCAATAGGAACCAATTGGCTGAGAAGATCCGCGCCTTTTTCCGTAAGGTCGAGTTTGACAAGTCGTCTGTCGGCAGGATCCTCAACCTTAGTGATCAGTCCGCGGGATTCGAGCCGTGCGGCCGCCCGGCTGACCTTTGACTTCTCTAGACTGACCCGCTTTTCGATGTCCCGAACCGACGGGTTTTCGGCATATCCGACATTCACAAGAACGCGCCATTCCGGGTTCGAAACGCCAAACTCATGTTTGTACTGCTGCGCCATTTCTGCGCTCAGTCGCGCGGCCAGCACCGTAAGCCGGTATGGCAAGAACCCTTCCAAATCGAACTCAGGCAAGTTTTTGGTGCTCATGCAGGGATTTCCTTTCGGCGTTCTTGAATTCAGATTTTCATTGCATCTGCAACAAAAATATTGACAACGTTGCAAATGCAACAAATATTTACTGTGAACCCAAAATCTTCTCGAATCGAGTGATAAGAAGATCCAGATGAATGCACTCGTTAAACATAGCGGATTGACCGTTGCAGAAGATGGGAACGCCATTTCAAAGGGTTACATGCCCGGTTGGGCCAATGATTTTGAGACCGAGGCTTTGCATGGCGCGCTACCTCAGGGCATGAACAGCCCGCAGCGCTGCAACTATGGCCTCTATGGCGAACAGCTCAGCGGCACGGCCTTCACCGCCAACCCGCCCGAGCGGACGTGGTGCTACCGCATTCGCCCTTCGGTCAAGCATTCCCATCGTTATGAGAAAATCGACCTGCCCTATTGGAAGTCCGCGCCCTGTATCGACCCGGATGTGATCAGCCTTGGCCAGTATCGCTGGGACCCGGTTCCGCATTCTGACGCCTCTTTGACCTGGCTGACCGGTATGCGCACCATGACGACGGCGGGGGATGTGAACACGCAGGTCGGCATGGCCAGCCATGTCTATCTGGTCACCGACTCGATGGTGGATGACTATTTCTTCTCGGCCGATTCCGAGCTGCTGGTGGTTCCGCAAGACGGTCGTCTGCGTTTTGTGACCGAGCTGGGGATCATTGATCTGGAGCCGCAGGAAATCGCGATCCTGCCGCGCGGGTTGCTCTACCGTGTTGAAGTGCTGGAAGGTCCGGCACGCGGATTTGTCTGTGAGAATTACGGGCAGAAATTCGAGCTGCCGGGTCGCGGACCGATCGGTGCCAATTGCATGGCCAATCCGCGCGACTTCAAAGCACCTGTCGCGGCATTCGAGGACCGAGAGGTGCCTTCGACCGTGACGATCAAATGGTGCGGGCAGTTCCACGTCACTCAGATCGGTCATAGCCCGCTGGACGTAGTGGCCTGGCACGGCAACTATGCGCCCTACAAATACGACCTACGCACCTATTGCCCGGTCGGCGCAATCTTGTTCGACCACCCGGATCCGTCGATTTTCACCGTCCTGACAGCCCCATCGGGCCAGCCCGGCACGGCCAATATCGATTTCGTCCTGTTCCGCGAACGTTGGATGGTGGCCGAGGACACGTTCCGCCCGCCGTGGTACCACAAGAACATCATGTCCGAGCTGATGGGCAATATCTACGGCCAGTATGACGCCAAACCGCAGGGCTTTGTGCCTGGCGGCATGAGCCTGCATAACATGATGATCCCGCATGGTCCGGATCGCGAAGCGTTCGAAAAAGCCTCAAACGCCAATCTGGGGCCGGACAAGCTGGACCACACCATGTCCTTCATGTTCGAAACCCGCTTCCCGCAGCACCTCACGGCGTTTGCCGCGACCGAGGCCCCCTTGCAGGACGACTATATCGACTGCTGGGCAGACATCGAAAAGAAATTCGACGGCACGCCCGGCAAAAAGTGAAGCAACAAATCCACTCGTGACAAAGTCTGGATACAAAATGCCTTTGATGAACTCCTGGGTGATATCGGCCAATGATGAAGCCCATCCCTTTCCCTTGAACAACCTGCCCTATGGAGTTTTTTCGACCGAAGGCGGCGAACCCCGTTGTGGCGTGGCCATCGGCGATATGATCCTGGACGTCTCCGCCGCCGAGGCCGAAGGCCTGATTTCGCTGAGCGACGAACCCCTGTTCGATCTGCCTTTCTGGAATCCATTGATGGAAGAGGGCCCGGCTGTGTGGGCGGCATTGCGGGACCGGCTGACAAGCCTGTTGGCCGAAGGCGCCGAAGAACGAGATAAAATCGAACCGCTGCTCGTCGCGCAAGACGATGCCGAGATGCATATGCCTTTGGCCGTAAGCGAATACACCGATTTCTACGCGGGTCGGCACCATGCTTTTAATGTTGGCACCATGTTCCGCGGGCCGGAGAAAGCGCTGCCCCCGAACTGGCTGCACATCCCAATCGGTTACAACGGTCGTGCCTCATCAGTGGTCGTTTCGGGCACGGACATTCGACGCCCCTGGGGGCAACTGAAAGGTCCAAACGACACCCTGCCCCGGTTTGCCCCGTCTCAACGGTTCGACGTCGAGCTTGAGATGGGCGCCGTCGTTGGAACCCCTTCGGATGGTCCGATCTCCGTGCAAGAGGCGGATAACCACATTTTTGGCTACGTATTGCTGAACGACTGGTCTGCGCGCGACATTCAGGCTTGGGAATACCAGCCGCTGGGGCCATTTCAGGCCAAGGCCACGGCAACCTCGATCAGTCCCTGGATCGTAACAAAAGCTGCGCTTGAGCCATTCCGCTGCAACACCCCAGCGCGAGAGTTCGAATTGCTGGACCACCTGAAGGATTGTGGCCCGATGCTGTACGACATCGACCTGTCGGTCACGTTGGCTCCCAAGGGCAAAGCGGCTACAACTATTGCCCGCACCAATTACAACGAAATGTATTATTCGGCGGCTCAGCAACTGGCCCATCACACCACGTCCGGGTGCCCGATGAATACCGGCGATCTTCTGGGCTCGGGCACAATTTCCGGCCCCGAAAAACACAATCGCGGGTCCCTTTTGGAACTCAGCTGGGGTGCCAAGGAGCCATTTACGCTCGACACCGGTGAGACCCGCAGCTTTGTTGAAGACGGAGACACTTTAACCCTGACGGGCGCGGCTATAGGCGACGGCTATCAGATCGGATTCGGAGATTGCGCGGGGCAAGTCCTTGCGGCGCTCGACGATCCTTACAAACGCAACTGACACGTAACATCGCCCGCTCGGGCACCGGAGGACTCACATGGCTAAAGCATTCGCATCGCAAGGCGATATGACAGAAAAGAAAATCACCTTCGATGAGATCGGCGAGGGCCTGTGGGCCTTTACTGCCGAAGGTGACCCGAATTCGGGCGTCATCATCGGTGACGACAGCGTCATGATTGTCGAGGCACAGGCCACCCCGCGTCTTGCGAACAAAGTGATCGAGAAGGTGCGTGAAGTCACCGAAAAGCCGATCAGCCATGTTGTGCTCACGCACTATCACGCGGTACGCGTTCTGGGCGCCTCGGCCTTCAACGCGCCGCAGGTGATCATGTCGGATGTGGCACGCTCGATGGTCGTGGAACGCGGGCAAGAGGACTGGGACAGCGAGTTCCAGCGTTTCCCGCGCCTGTTCGAAGGTCATGAAAGCATCCCTGGCCTGACCTGGCCCACCACCACATTCAGCGACAGCATGACGGTCTATCTGGGCAACCGTCGCGTAGATATCAAACAGATCGGCCGCGCCCATACGGCAGGCGATGCTGTGATCCATGTAGCTGATCAGAACGTCATGTTCACCGGCGACATCGTCGAGGACCACTCGGCCTGCTATTGCGGAGATGGTCACTTTGCCGATTGGGGCCGGACGCTGGATAATATCAAAGCTTATGACGTCGACGCCATTGCTCCGGGGCGCGGCGGCGCGCTGATCGGCAAAGAAGCGGTCGAACGGGCCATCGAAAGCACTCGCGACTTCGTTAACTCAACCTACGAACCCGCCAAGAAAGTGGCGATGAAAGGCGGCAGTTTGAAAGACGCCTGGGATGCCGTTCGCGACGCCTGCGATCCTAAGTTCAAGGACTACGCGATCTACGAGCACTGCCTGCCATTCAACGTCAGCCGTGCCTATGACGAAGCTCGGGGGATCGCCCACCCTCGCATCTGGACTGACAAACGTGATCTGGAAATGTGGGAACAGCTGCAAGGCTGAACCCACTCATCTCCTCCGAACTCAACAAGCTAGGTATTTCGATGCTTCAGGACCGATATTCCCTCGCCTTCAAGCTTTACCCTTATGAGAAATCAAAAGATCAAGACGCGCCCGTTGCGGTGCGCCACCCGGTTGTCATCGTCGGAGGCGGTCCTATCGGAATGGCCGCCGCGCTGGACCTTGGTCGACAGGGCATTCCGGCGTTGGTTCTGGACGATCACGAAGGGATCGGCATGGGCAGCCGTGCCATCTGCTTTGCCAAGCGAACACTGGAAATCGCCGACCGTTATGGCTGTGGCGCGCCAATGCTCGACAAAGGGGTCGTCTGGAATGTTGGGAAGGTGTTTCAGGACGACCGAAAGGTCTTTGAGTTCAACCTTCTGCCTGAATCCGGCCATCGCAACCCGGCCTTCATCAACTTGCAGCAGCCTTATTTCGAAAAGTTCATTTTCGAAGCGATTTGCGCGGAACAGGAACGCGGCGCGCCTATTGAAATCCGAGGCAAGAACCGGGTCGAAGCTGTAGACGTCAAGGACGACCATGTTGTTCTGTCCGTCACAACTCCGGACGGGCCTTACCAGCTTGAGGCGGATTGGATGATCGCCTGCGATGGCGCAAGTTCGCCAACACGCGACATGTTGGATCTGGGATTTGAAGGCCGGGTTTTTCAGGACAGCTTTCTGATCGCTGATATCCGGATGAAGAACAACACATTCCCGACAGAACGCTGGTTCTGGTTCGAGCCCTACTTCAAGTCCGGCGCCTCGACTTTGCTGCACAAACAGCCTGATGACGTGTGGCGCGTGGACTTCCAGATCGGCTGGGATGTCGATCGCAAGGAAGAGTTGAAAGAGGAAAACATCCGCAAGCGGCTGGATGCTATGTTGGGCGATGACGTCGAATATGAAATGGTCTGGTCATCCATCTACACCTTCCAGTGCCGGCGTATGAACAAATTCCGCCACGGGCGCGTTGTTTTTGCTGGCGACGCGGCGCATCAAGTGTCGCCCTTCGGGGCACGTGGCGCGAATTCCGGCTTTCAGGACGTCGACAACCTTGGCTGGAAACTTGGCCTAGTGATGTCGGGCAAGGCACCGGAAAGCCTTCTGGACACCTATGATGACGAACGGATTTTCGGAGCGGACGAAAACATACTGAATTCGACCCGCTCAACTGATTTCATCACGCCAAAATCGAAGGTAAGCAAGAATTTCCGGGACGCTGTGCTTAGCCTGGCGGAACGCCATACATTTGCGCGGCTTCTGGTGAACTCGGGGCGTCTGTCAGTGCCCTGTACCTATGATCACTCGTCCCTGAACGGAGCAGATGACCTCGCAGGAGGTCCTGACACGTCCAGAGTAGGATCTCCATGCAAGGATGCCCCGGTTGGCGACGGCTTCCTTCTCGATCAGCTTGGAAACGACTTCGTGATTTTGGCACTCAACACCGAAGTTCCGAACAGCCTCGATATCGACGGTATCACGGTCAGAAGCGTGTCCCTTACGGCTTCGGACACACTAGCGGAACGTTACCTTGGGTCTGAAAACCAGGCGGTCTACCTCGTCCGCCCCGATCAGCATGTCGCGGCGCGCTGGCGGAACTACGACGAGGCCGCACTGCGTTCAGCAGTCCTTAAAGCCTGCGGAAAGGAATAAGCTGATGCCCCTGACTACCGAACCAAACCTGTATTCACCGGATGATTTTTATGCAGACCTCATCGCAGTGCATGAAGGGCTGTCGGATGAGGAAAGCGAAGCCCTGAACGCGCGCCTCATTCTCATCCTCTCCAATCACATCGGAGATCGAGAAACACTTAACCAGGCACTGAAGGCCGCGAAGGAAAACTGACCTCTTGGTTGCCGGCCCGTCGACTTTTCGGCTGTACTGGGACCAGCGAAACCATTTCGCCCCGAAAGACCCGGAACTCGCGCCCGAAATGCGCCGCATCTATCAATAGCTATAGGATGATGGCGTTGGGTACGGATCGACGCCAACGACATCATCCTTCCCCCGCCCCTAAACGTACATCGATCGAGCAGGCTGATCAGATCCTGGATGGTCTGCATTCGATGCAGCAAAACTAATGGAAAACAAGAAAACAAGAAATAAATGGGCGGCCTATTGCAGGCCGCCCTTTAAAATTTCATTTGCCATCAATCACTCGCGGATCGTCAACGCCGGGTTATGCGCGAAGAAATTGAACGGCATGATGTGAACCGTCTTCCACTCGGTCGACATCACAGGCCAGTCTTCCATCCGCGGGATGTGGTGGAACCCTGCGGTGAACCAGGACACAATATCCTGACCCATCAGCGGCTTGTCTTCTTTGACCCATTCCGCCAGCGTGTCCGAACCGTCGCTTTGCATCGCGTATTTACCACCCGCATAGCGCTGCTCTTGGTCATAGACAGTTGTCCAAGAGGAATACTCGATATAGGCGTTGCGCTTGAACGGCGGGTCGCTTTCAAAGTCGAACGGACCGTATGCGATCGAGCCGTGGTGGATCATCCAACCCGGAGTGTGGCCCAGATACCCTTCCGATTGCGGGTTCGAGATATGGACGTGACGCGGTTTGGAGGCGCTGAAGCGATAGCGTGCGTCCAACTCACTGTCCGGCATCACATGCTGCCAGGTCCACATCGATTTGCGCGGGCTGTCCGCAGGCACTTCGGTCGGAACGATTTCCATCAGACCCATGTGGTTGACCGGCTGGTCGATGTCAAAGTCGATCCGGAAGTTGAAGTAGTGGTCGTGGTTGGCCGCAACCAGATGCGGTGCAATCAGCGTGCCATACTTGGTGTCTTCCGCAGCGGTCGCATCATTCATCGAGGTGGAAACCACGCCTTTGACCGCGTCCAGACCGGTTGCGCCGATCTTGATGAACATCTGACCGTCCTGCTTGAAGCGGTAGTCGATCAGATAGTCATAGTTACCGACCTCTGACGCAGTACGCACAACCAATTCGGTTTCCGAACGGCCTTCCGCAGGTACAAAGTTGTCGGGCGTCTGTGCAAAGATCTCAAAGTGGCGCCAAGCAGGGTCACCAATGTTGCGCTCGAAGATGCAGATCGCATCCGGAATTTCCAGCGGCATACCTGCGTCATCCGCGATTACGGCAGGCAGGAAGGTTGCATATTCAGGGCAATCCACACCCGCACGCAACGGCGTCAGGAACAGACCGAACCCGTATTCGCCACTGTCCATATAGGTCCGCCAGTACCACCCCTCGGTCGGGTCCATATAGGGGACAAACACTTCGGACAGATGCGTCTGATAGATGACCGAACGCCAATTGCCCTGATCGTTGACATCAATGTTCGAGACAACGAGGCCAGCACGCTTTTCCGCGCGCAGATTCATTCGCCAGATGTCCCATTCCAGATGGTTGCCATCCAGAGTGTAATTCGGACCGCCTTCCTGCGTCAGCAGAACCTTGTTGGTTTCCGGTCGCAGCTCGACCCGTTCGGCAACCTCTTCGGCCGTGTAACCCCAGGCGTCTTGCGGCAAGGGGATCGCACCGGTGTCGATGACCTCAACAACCTCTTGCTTGCCGATGTCGTAGATTGCGAACAACCCTTCGATCGGCTTTGCGTAGAAGTTTGAGCCTGTCGGGTTCTGATAACAGGGCACCTTCATCAGGCGGGTGCCATTAAATTCGGGGGTAAAGAAGTTACCCGCTGTCAGCGGCAGGCAGAACGCGTCTTCATTTGTCAGCCCACGCGCTTCGAGCCCCGCGATCATATCCGGGTGACCCAGCGCGCCTTCCAATGCGCCGATGAACTCCGTAAACAATACCATCGGCTGACCCGAGCCTTCGATGGCAAAGTTTTCTTCAACGGTGCCTTGCGTGATGTTCACGATTGCTTCGCTGAATCCTTCGTCGGTGGTGTATTGCACCATCGCCTTGCGATCCAGTGCATCGCCTTCTTTCCAAGTCTGAACTTCGGCTTTCGACGGCTCGCGCAGATCAATCAAAGGGTACAGCGTCTCGTCGGTGACGGTGCCGCTGTCTTTCAGGATCGTGTTGATTTGCTGGAGTTCATCTGGCGTTAACCCGTCCAGGGGATGTCCCAAAGCGCTGCCGGCGAAAACGGCGCCCAGTGCAGTTGTGGCAAGGATATTTCTGATCTTCATCTTTTCCTCTCCTGTCTTGTTCTTAGCTGAATACGACTTGGATATCGGTGTATTCGGCCAAACCTTCGTCCGCGAATTCGACACCGACGCCAGATGATTTGACCCCGCCGAACGGGGCGTTGGGTTGAATTGCGCCATGTTTGTTGATCCAGACCGAACCACACTCCATGCGGCTGGCAACGGCCTTGGCGGCGTCGATATCGGACGACCAAACCGAGCCACCCAACCCGTTCGGGCTGTCGTTGGCGGCCGCAATTGCGTCTTCCACTTCTGAATACTTGATGATTGGCAGCGCCGGGCCGAACTGTTCTTCATCGACCAGCGGATCGCCGTTATTCAGACCCGCAATAATCGTGGGAGGGAAGAACAGCCCGTCGCCCGGCGCACCGCCCAGCAAGACCTGCCCACGTTCTTTCGCATCGGCCACCAGGCGGCTGACCTTGTCAAACTGCATCTTGTTCTGGACCGGACCGAGGATCGCGTTGTCGTCCATGCCATCTCCCACCGGGATATTTCGGGCGAAGGCCACCAGCGCGTCGCAAACCTCGTCATGGATGCTTTCGTGGACATAAAGACGTTTCATCGCGGCGCAGGTCTGGCCGTTATTGATGAAACCACCCCAGAACAAACCTTCGGCGATCGCTTGCGGATCTGCGTCGGGCAGAACGATACCGGCATCATTGCCCCCCAGTTCCAGGGTCAGGCGTTTCATGGTTTCCGCGGCCGAGGCCATGACCTTCTGCCCTGTCGCACAGGACCCAGTGAAAACGATTTTGCGAATGTCCGGATGGGCCGACATAGCCCCTCCGATATTGTCGCCCTTGTCATCGCTGGTGATTACATTAACCACACCAGCGGGCAGCACGTCGTTCATGATCTGAACAAGGCGCAATGTTGACAGTGGGGTCAGCGGCGAGGGTTTGACGACAACGGTATTGCCGGTGCGCAGCGCTGGCATGATATGCCAGATCGCAATCATCACCGGGAAATTCCAAGGCGTGATAGAACCCACAACGCCCAGCGGCTTGCGGTGCAGTTCAACGCGGCCTTCGTTGTTATCTTGCAGCACTTTCATTGGTAGGGACAGCCCGGCAGTATATCCTGCCCAAGCCCCTGCCCCGCCCATTTCCCAGCGCGATCCAAGCCCGTTAAGCGGCTTACCCTGTTCGGCTGTGATAATCTGTGCAAGCTCCTCGGAATGTTCTCCGATCTTCTGCGCTACGGCCTCGCATGCGGCCTGCAGTTCTTCGTCCGATTTGGCCGACCAGCTTTCGAAAGCAGCTTTCGCAGCTTTAACAGCAGTATCCAGATCAGCGCGTGTCGCATTGGGCGCACGCCCTGCGACTTCACCGGTTGACGGGTTCAATACGTCAAAGCTGGCGGCAGTAGATACCGGTTCACCCCCGATAGTCAGATCGTATTCGATCACGGCTTGTCCTCCCTAAATCGCATGCCCTTGCGCGAACACAGCAAGGCTGGGGAGTATTATTATCCGACCGGTCGGTCGAGTCTTGGGGTTTTGCGCCAAAAATTGTGGCTTAGGACGACATATTTTTCCGCACCGCCCCGGGTGAGACACCGAATCGTTCCCGAAAGACTTTGTAGAAATGAGACAGGTCGTTGAAACCGGAATCATACGCAACCGCAGCGATCGTGTCGCGCCCTACGTCAGAGTTCACCTCTTTTAGCCGGGCTTTCGCTGTTTCAAGCCGCACGGACATAAGGCGTTTGCTTGCGGTTTCCCCAATGGTTCCAAAATGACGCTGAAGTGTCCGAGGCGAAACCTGCAATGCTTCAGCCAATGCCTGCGGTCCAAATGCTGGATCCATCGCGTTCTGCTCAATCAGTTGAAGAGCGCGCGAGAGGACCGCGTTTGCTTCTCGCCCGCGTTGGTCTTCCTGATGGCTGACGCAGCGGAAATACGCGCCTAACAAGCTCAGAAAGGCTTCGCCCAAATGTGGGGCTACAGCAGCTTCCTCGGTAAATATCTTGGCCAGCACGGCACGCATTGCGAAAAACAGCGGGTCGTTACGGTCTACTGCGATACCACCAGTGCAAATCTCACCGAATCTGTGGACCATCTCGTCGCGTGGCAAATGGATCGAGACCTGACGCGAGTTCATCCCGTCATAAACAAACTCGGATCGTTTCGCGCTGTCGACCAGATACATGTCGCCGGGACCCAACAAAACTGATGTATCATTCTGGTGGATACGACAGTTTCCCTTGTCCTGGATGAGAAGAAACAAGTGCTCTCCGGGGTCTTGTCGGATCATACGCTCGTCCCGAAAAACCCTTTGTGCGTCGAGCGATACGATTGCCGTCTCAAAGCGTGAAACCGGCAAGGTGGAGATATCCCCGTCGATGCGTCCGCGCGTGGCAACACTGGACTCGACAGCAAACTGCCCGCAGATCTTTTCCAGATCCTGAGAAAACCCCTCCACAGATCGTGAACGCAAATTCGTCCGCACAAGCGGTTTAAAATATGCGTTGTCTAGCTGTGGCTTCATGGGTGTCATATTTGCTGCGATTGGATCAGCGCAAAGAGTACCCCTGATGTTAGTTTTCAGCAAAACGTTTTGCAATGTATAGAACTGGTGGATTTGGCGTGTACTCGTCGGGCTGTATGTAACTCACTCCAAAGTGTTTCGTTTTAGGAATTGGCCCAAACTGATGGCGGTGCGACGATAACCAAGGGTTAGCGAATTGGTTGCAGCGCGATCTCACTTGTGAACAGCAAGGAACCAAGATTTTCAGCCTGTTTATTCGCGTAGTCCAATAGTTCTGTCATTCCCCATTGAGCGAATTTCTGAACCCCCGGATAGTCGAGGATCTGAAGTGTTACCGAATGGCCCATTGCGATCAGTCGTCAGGCCACGTCCGACAAACCCCAGCCCTACACTGATATTTTTCTTGTCATTCCAAGAACTTAGGCCTCACCTCAGACTAGAGGACGGACCCAAAATCGGCCCAGTCAAGCGATTCACAAAGGCGTTTTCAGTCCCAAAGTCTTCAGCGTGTCATTCATCGTCTGGCTCCAGCGCTCTTTCAGGGAACTGTTTTTATTCCGCCGCAGACCAAGAGATTTCAACAATTCGAACCGTTTCGGATCGTCGCCCCCGAAAGACACCGCGACGCGAGGCCACCAGTAGTCGACCGAGACTTGCATTTGCTCAGCTTCGCCTCGTTCGATCAACTTATTTGCGCCTTCCATCGCCAGTTCACCATGGTGTGCTTCAATCGGAGAGATTGAGCGGAACGCCTCGGCCAGGGGTTGGTATGAAATCGTCGAATACTCAGCCAGTTGTTCGGCGACGGCGCGGCTCATGAGCAGATTCATGATCACGGCGTCCGTCCAACCCGAGAACGGATAGTTGAACACAGCCAAGCGCATATCATGTTCGGAACGCGTTGCTCCGATGTCCGCATCCCGGCTTAACCGGGCTGTCCACGGATGATGATTTGCGTAGCGTTCTGTGTCGGCTCCAAACTCTCCCATGATGTTCAGAACACGATTTGCATGATCCGTTTTTTCAAGCACTATCTTCGCGGCAGCGATGCGTTCTTTGATTCCCGGCCCGAGGTTAATTACGTCAGCAAAACCGGCTGCGCCTGCCAATTCACTGTCAACAAAGGTTGCCATCAGTTTCAGCAACTCAGCGCGATAGCGCGGTGGAACATTTGAAGGATTGGTCAGAACGCCACCTGCGGCAAGATAGCTGTCGAGAGTCATCGTATCGGTCATGTCTACCTCTCCTCTACTGATCGTAATCCACGACCACACGGTCCGTTATCGGATAGGCCTGACAGCTGAGCACATAGCCCTTCTCGACCTCGTAATCCTCAAGCGCGTGGTTTGCGACCATCTCGACCTCACCTTCCAGCACCTTGCAGCGGCAGGTCGAACAGACTCCGGCCTTGCAGGCATAGGGGGCGTCCAACGCGTTTTCCAAAGCTGCATCCAGAATGGACAGGTCCTTGGGAATGGTCAGGGTTTGGGTTGACCCATCCAGCGTAATGGACGCGTTGGTTTGATTGTCTGTCCGACCGGCATCTGCCGCAATGGCCTTACGTTTGGCCCGCCCAGGCTGCGCGCTTGCAAAAAGTTCGAATTTAATCTGGCTGTCGTCTAGCCCGTGTTCGCGCAGGGAAGCCGCAATACCCAGCATCATGGGTTCAGGACCACAAATGAACGCCGTATCGACGTTTTCGATATCGACCCAGTGCTTGAATAGTTCGGCGCATTTTTCCTGTGTCACCAGCCCGGTGAACAGGTCAATTTCCTGGGAATCCGTTTCGAGAATATGGATCACGTTAAGGCGCCCCATATACAGGTTCTTGAGGTCCTCAAGTTCTTCGCGGAACATGATCGTGTTGATGCCCTTGTTGGCATAGATCAGCGTAAAGCGCGACTGGGGTTCACGGGCGAGTGTCGTTTTGAGAATCGACAGAACTGGCGTCACCCCGGACCCACCGGCAAAACCGAGATATTGCTTTTCTGAATCTGCATCGATGGGAGCGTGAAAGCTACCCATCGGCGGCATTGCCTGCACGATGTCCCCGACACTCAGTTCCGAGTTCGCCCAGCCCGAGAACGCCCCGCCATCAACGCGTTTGATCCCGACCTGCAGAACTCCGTCGTCCTTGCCTGCGCAGATCGAGTAGGACCGGCGCAGTTCTTCGCCATCGAACTCGCGGCGGAACGTCAGGTATTGACCTGCAGTAAAGTCAAACTCTTGCGCTGCACCATTCATGGGCTCCAGCGTCAAGACTACCGCGTCGCGGATCGTTTTGTGGATGTCGGTGACCTTCAGGTCGTGGAAACGTGCCATCCGGTGCTCCTCCTCAGATGCACTTGAAATAGTCAAAAGGTTCCAGGCAGTCGGCGCAGCGCCAGTGCGCCTTGCACGGGGTCGAGCCGAACTGGCTAACCTTCTCAACCGCCTTGCTGCCACAATGCGGGCACCGTTCCGGGCCGCCTGCCGGTTGCGGCGGCGCGATTCCGTATTCTTCCAGCCGCGCACGGCCCTTATCGCTGAGCCAATCGGTGGTCCATGCGGGAGTGATGGTGGTTTCGATCCGGATGTCTTCGATCCCGCGATCCCGTAGCGCGGTTTCAATATCCATGCTGATGACCGACGTTGCCGGACAGCCGGAATAGGTCGGAGTCACCGTCACCTTCAAGGTTTCGGCATCCCAGCGCACATCGCGCACAATCCCCAGATCAACCACGGAAATGACGGGTATTTCAGGGTCAGGAACGGCATCCAGCCAGTCCCATATCTGATCTGTGGTCACCCGTTCCATATCGGTTTACCAGCTGGCGCCGGGATAGGCGCGTTGCAGCCATTGCATCTGAGTCAGCAAGTGCCCCAAATGTTCGGTATGCATCTGCCCGGTACGCCCGCCCTTATGCGCGAAATCGCTGTCTGGGATCGTTAGCGTCGCATCCGCCAAGATCCGCTGAACCAAAGCGTCATATTCATCGCGCAGATCGGCGGGATTGGGCGCGATACCATCGGCTGCCATCTGGGTATCCACGTCGTCGCTGGCAAACATCTCACCCACATAAGGCCAGAGATAGTCCAGCGCCGCTTGCATATGGTCGTGGCTTTCCGCCGTTCCGTCGCCCAACCCAACCACCGTGTCGCCAGAGCGTTCCAGGTGATAAGCGACCTCTTTGCTGGCTTTGGCCGCAATGGCCGCGACACGGTCGTCTGACGATTTGATCAGACGCCCCAGCATGATCGAATGCCACGCGTCGAAAAGGAATTGGCGCATCAGGGTCCGGCCGAAGTCCTCGTTCGGAACCTCGACCATCAGAACATTGCGAAAATCCCAGGCATCGCGCAGGAACGCCAGATCATCGGCGCTTTTGCCACCGTCGATTTCGCCGGCAAGGCCAAGCCACATTTGGGTTTGGCCGATCAGGTCCAGCGCGGTATTGGCCAGCGCGATATCTTCTTCCAGCACAGGCGCATGACCGCACCATTCGCTCACGCGGTGACCAAGGATGAGTGTGTTGTCACCCATTCTTAGCAGAAACTGTAGGAAGGCTTCGTCGCGGGTCATCACATCGCCCCCACTTCATCGGGGATGTCGAAGAAGGTCGGGTGACGGTAGACCTTGCTTTCGCTGGGCTCATACAGCGGGCCCTTGTCGCTGGGGGATGAGGCCGAGATATTGTTCGCCTCGACCACCCAAATCGACACGCCTTCGTTGCGGCGCGTGTAGACATCACGCGCGTTCTTGATCGCCATTTCTGCGTCGGGTGCGTGCAGCGATCCGACATGACGGTGGCTCATACCGTGCTGACCGCGGATAAAGACTTCCCACAGGGGCCATTCGTTTTTCATCGGGTTTCCTCCTCAGGTCAGGCTTATTCAGCGGCCACTTGACCGGCGCGTTTCTTCTTGGCGTGCGCCAGCAGGCCGTCGCGCACCCATTGCCCGTCATCCCAGGCCTTATTGCGCGCCGCCAGGCGGTCGGTGTTGCAAGGGCCGTTGCCTTTGATGACATCAAAGAACTCGGACCAGTCGGGTTCCGAGAAATCGTAGTGCCCGCGGCCTTCGTTCCATTTCAGGTCCGGGTCGGGCACGGTCAGGCCGAGGAATTCGGCCTGCGGCACGGTCTGATCGACGAACTTCTGACGCAGCTCGTCATTGGTGTTCATCTTGATCTTCCACGCCATGGATTGGGTCGAATGGACCGAGTCCTTGTCCGACGGTCCGAACATCATCAGCGACGGGTACCAGAACCGGTTCAACGCATCCTGCGCCATCTTCTTTTGCGCGGGCGTGCCTTCGGCCATCTTGCGAATGGCATCGTAGCCCTGACGCTGGTGAAAGCTTTCTTCCTTGCAGATCCGGATCATGGCGCGCGAATACGGACCATAAGATGTCCGCTGCAGCGGCACCTGGTTCATGATCGCGGCCCCGTCGACCAGCCAACCAACCGCTCCGATATCGGCCCAGTTCAATGTTGGATAGTTGAAGATGGACGAATATTTCATCCGACCGTCCAGCAGCATCTCGGTCAGTTCGTCCCGGCTGACGCCCAGTGTCTCCGCCGCGCAATACAGGTATAGCCCGTGTCCGGCCTCATCCTGCACCTTGGCCAGCAGGATCGCTTTGCGTTCCAGCGTGGGCGCGCGGGTGATCCAGTTGCCTTCGGGCAGTTGTCCGACGATTTCGGAATGGGCGTGCTGACCGATTTGGCGGATCAGCGTTTTGCGATAGCCTTGCGGCATCCAATCTTTGGGCTCGATCTTGATGTCCGCGTCAATCTTTGCCTGAAACTCGGCAAGCTTTTCAGGGTCATCGTTTGTGGCCTCAGACTTGACCATTTGTGCGTACATCGTATTTCCTCCTCTCGGATGGGATCAGATTTTGAATACGTGGCTTAGAACCCGCATGTTTCCTTTTAGTGCGGAGCCACCAAGGTCTTTTGCCAAACGCTGTAAAACATCCGCAAATCCGTAGCTGGGAATGGCGGCTTCGACCTGGGCGACTTGATCGCGTGACAGTCCTTTTCGCACCTTGCCCCCTGTCGCATCGATCCAGTCACCTTTTCGGCAGGCGTTGACCACATCGGCATGCGGCCCGCGGTAGGGTGTAACCTTGTGGTGCCAGTGGATGGCATTGCGCAGCAGCTCTGGATCCAGTCCCCAACTCTTTTCAGCGTTGTCCCGCAGCGCCAGTTCTTCGGATGGCTCCAGATATGCCAGATCGTGTTTCGTCCAAAGTCCGATATCGTGGTAGACGAAGGCCGTCTCGACCAATGCACGATGCGTGTCATCGCCGCCAAGGAAGTGCATGGCATAGGTAATCACACGATAAACATGGCCCCGATAAGCCTTGTAGTCGTCGCCGAGAACATCTTGATACGGCTCAAACAGCCGCTCGACGCGTTCGCTGTGGTCGATTATTTGGATCGCCTCAGTCAAAACAGTGCTCTCCCTATCAAACCCGTTCAAGGATCAAGGCTGCGCCCTGCCCTACGCCAACGCACATCGTGCAGAGAGCATACCGCCCACCTGTCCGCCGCAGTTGATAGGCGGCGGTTAAAACCAGCCGCGCTCCGGACATGCCCAAAGGGTGCCCCATGGCAATGGCACCGCCATTTGGGTTCACATGCGGTGCGTCGTCAGCAAGGCCCAGTTCGCGAAGTGTTGCCAGCCCTTGCGACGCAAAAGCTTCGTTCAACTCTACCACATCCATCTGTTCAATGGTTAGCCCGGCCCGGGCCAATACTTTGCGGCTAGCCGGGACAGGGCCAATGCCCATGACGCGCGGCGCGACGCCAGCCACCGACATTCCCACAACCCGCGCAATCGGAGTAAGGCTGTTCTTTGCAGCCGCTGCCTCATTCGCCAGCAAAATGGCTGCGGCTCCGTCGTTAACGCCAGAAGCATTGCCCGCCGTAACGGTTTTGTCCGGCCCGTTTACTCCCTTGAGGCCCGACAGCTTGTCGGCCGTTGTTCCCGGGCGCGGATGCTCATCAGTATCAACCACTATCGGGTCGCCCTTACGTTGTGGGACCGAGACCGGAGTGATTTCGTCTGTGAACAGGCCGGCTTCATGCGCAGCGGCCCATCGGGCTTGACTGCGGGCGGCGAAACTGTCCTGATCCGCGCGGCTGATGCCATAGTCATCGGCAACATTATCAGCGGTTTGCGGCATTGAATCGATGCCGTAGGCCTGCTGCATCTTCGTGTTCACAAAGCGCCAGCCGATGGTCGTGTCGTAAACCGCGTTACTGCGCGTGAATGCAGATGTCGACTTGGGCATCACAAAGGGTGCACGAGACATGCTTTCAACCCCACCCGCGATCGCCAGGTCATAGTCACCCGCCTTGATGCCTCGGGCGGCCATTCCAACAGCATCCATGCCGCTGGCGCACAGGCGATTTATGGTGGTCCCCGGAACATCTATCGGTAGTCCAGCCAACAAGGCCGCCATACGGGCGACGTTCCGGTTGCTTTCACCGGCCTGATTGGCATCACCATAGATGACGTCATCCACGCTGGACCAGTCAACTTGCGGATTTCGCTCTTTCAGGGCAGCCAACGGGATGGCCGCCAGATCATCCGCACGGATCGACGACAATGCCCCGCCGTAGCGCCCTATCGGAGTGCGCGTCGCGTCGC
Organism: Ruegeria sp. C8; assembly: GCF_056537565.1. Lineage (NCBI taxonomy): Bacteria > Pseudomonadati > Pseudomonadota > Alphaproteobacteria > Rhodobacterales > Roseobacteraceae > Ruegeria > Ruegeria sp. C8. The sequence continues at coordinate 26,848 of NZ_JBQFRV010000026.1, read as the reverse complement.
AAATGAATGCATCCATCTGTCAATTCTCCTGGGCGTTCACGCTCAATTATAGACCGTATGGTCGGTTTATATTTCCGTCATCGATTCGAAGCAAGCATTATGTTACAGAATTTTTTGTAGCTACACATTCTCGTAACATAAAAAGAAATCAGTTTGCTGTTAAAGCAAGCCATCATCCTTTGAGATATCAGGAGGGACTTTGTCCCAAAAACCTAAGTACTCAACTCTGCTTCCAAATTTTTGAGTTGCGGTCGGGGCAGCCTGTCCAAAATCCTAGAGACCGCCTCGCGGCAGGCGGGCTCCTTCCAGTCACTGGGCAGAAAATCCGAGGGCAAAGCCGGGTGTCGCAAGATGATGCGGCGCCAATTGTGCACAAGGAGGACACGCAGAGCTGCCGTTTTCATCGGATCACCCACTCCGGTCGTCGGCAGCAGATCGTCGATCGCCTGGATTGATGTCCAAAACTCGTCATACGCGGTTTTCAGCGACTCTGGTCCGCATAGCTCTCGTAGCCAATCTGGCACTGAAATCGCTGTAGTCTCAAAACCCAGCAGTTCTTCCAGATTGCGCGGCATGGTTCCTGCTGCCATCGCTGTGGAAGGGTTTAATGAGATATATTCCCCAGTCAGCAACAGATCGGCCAACTCCTTTCGGGATGTTTCCGAACTGCTCGACATCAGCACGTGCCAAACGTCTGGTTTGGCCGTTTCGCGGGCGTAAATGCGTGGCGCAGCGGCTGCACTTTGAGTGCGGCCATAGTCCGTAAGCCGATGGACACTCGCACGACCAACTCGCGTACTTTCGATCCAGCCTTCTTTGCGCAATCGATGCAACGCCACTCGGGTCGCTTCGGCCTTGATACCCACAAGGCTCGTCAACGCAGTGATCAATGATCCGCTTATCTGATCGGATTTGTTTTGCGCCAGATCGCCAAAGATCGTGACAAGCACAGACCAAACCCGCAGAGACCCTTCGGAGGCCAAATGACGAACGCAATGGTCGAACCAGTCTGTGGAAGCGTCTTTCATGGCCGCAGTATAGGCGGGCCGGATCGAATTACCATCCGGCCCGGTTTCGTCAGTAGGCCACCATTGTCAGCAGTTCGTATTCAGCAACAAGGTCATCATCCTGTTGAGTCATAGTAACATGCCAGCGAACCTCGCCATACTGATCGTTGCGTTTGTTCTTTGACTTAACGGTCAGGCGCACTTTGATGCTGTCGCCCGCCACAACCGGTTTCATAAAGCGCAATCCGTCAAGACCTGTGTTGGCCAGGACAGGGCCTTCGTTCGGTTCGACAAATAACCCGGCAGCGAAGGACAGCAGCAAGTATCCGTGCGCGACACGACCCGGGAAGAACGGATTTCGTTCCGCGGCGGCCTCATCCATGTGCGCATAGAAGGTGTCGCCGGTGAATTCCGCAAAGTGCTCGATATCTTCGAGCGTGACGGTGCGCGGCGCCGTGTGAATTGTCTCACCGATTGCCAGATCGTGGTAGCGCCGCGTGAAAGGATGCGCCGGGCCTTTGATCTCGGTCGCGCCCGAGACCCATTTCGAGCCAATCGCCGTCAACAGGTCAGGCGAGCCCTGGATGGCTGTGCGCTGCATGTAGTGTTTCACGCCCCGCACGCCGCCCATTTCCTCACCGCCACCCGCGCGACCGGGGCCGCCATGGACCATATGCGGCAAGGGAGAGCCGTGGCCCGTGGCCTCTTTCATCGAGTCTCGGTTGTTGAAATAGAGACGCCCGTGATACGCCCCGGCACCCATGGCGAATTTGCGCGCCACGTCCGGGTCGTGGGTAATGACCGACGCGACCAGAGACCCCTGTCCCCTGTTCGCAAGCTCAATCGCGTGGTCGGTGTCGCGATACCCCATGATCGTGCTGACCGGCCCGAAGGCTTCAGTGTCATGAACGCGCTGTGCCGCGTCCGGGTCGGCGCAATGGAACAGCATCGGCGGCAGGAAAGCCCCTTTATCGGCATCTGCGCCATCAACGGCAAAATCATCCGGGTTGCCGAACACACGTTCGGCTTCTTGGCAAATGATCGCAGCCTTTTCCAGTACATCCAGTTTTTGATCATTCGATACCAGCGCGCCCATGCGCGTTGTCTCAAGCCTAGGGTCGCCGATAACCGTTTTTGCCAGCCGCGCGGAAAGCGCTTCGATCACCGCCTGCACATGCCGCTCGGGCGCGATGATCCGGCGGATCGCGGTGCATTTTTGACCCGCTTTTGTGGTCATCTCGCGCTGAACTTCCTTGATGAACAGGTCAAATTCCGGTGTCCCCGGTTGGGCGTCAGTGCCCAGTACCGAACAGTTCAGACTGTCCTGTTCCGCCACGAAACGGACGGAGTTTTGCAGAATGACGGGGTTAGACCGTAGTTTCAGCGCAGTATTGGCCGAGCCGGTAAAACTGACCACGTCTTGCATGGTCAGGCGATCCAACATGTCACCCAGACCACCCGACACAAGCTGGAGCACCCCGGCAGGCAAAATGCCAGACTCCAGCATCAACCGCACGCACAATTCGGTTACGTAGCAGGAATTCGTCGCCGGTTTGACGATAGCTGGAACACCGGCCAGCAAGGTCGGAGCCAGCTTCTCCAACATGCCCCAAACCGGAAAGTTGAACGCGTTGATATGAACCGCCACACCCTGCAGCGGGGTGCAGATGTGCTGACCGACAAAGGTCCCATTCCGCGACAGCTGTTCGACGTCGCCATCCAGATAAACGTGACCATCGGGCATTTCGCGGCGGCCTTTCGAGGCAAATACGAACATCGTACCGATCCCACCATCGATATCGATCAGATGATCCGATTGGGTCGCGCCCGTGTTGAATGACAGGTCGTACAGGGCCTGCTTGTGCTGCCCCAAATGCACCGACAATGCCTTGAGCATCTTGGCGCGCTCATGAAAGGTCATCTGCCGCAGTGCCGGACCACCAACGTTGCGCGCATAGTCCAACATGCCCTGTACATCTAAACCAGTGTTGCCAGCGGTCGCGATCACCTCTCCGGTCACAGCACTGGCAATGTTGCGGGCCCCTTCGCCCGGCGCGATCCACTCACCTGCCGCGAAACTTGAAATCTGTTGGATCGTCATGTGCCTCTCCTCAGTCCTGAGATGATCTACGCGGACCTATGTACGCGGTTATGGTAGCTATAATATTTACCGTACGGTCGGTCAATAAAAAGACTGACTCATTTTCTTGTTCGGTCACGTCAAACCTGTGCAGGAAGCTGGGCGAACCCGCGAAAGCGAATTCGCCCACCACGCTTTGCGCCCTCTGTGACCTGATAGTTGGAAAAGCGGTTCAAAAACCGAATGACCGCAATCTTGCCCTCCATCCGAGCAAGAGTCAGACCGACGCAGGTGTGCGGGCCACCGGCAAAGGCGTGGTGCTTGTTCGGGCGGCGGTCCAGCAGCATTTCGTCGGGCCGGTCAAACTGCCTTGGGTCGCGGTTGGCGGCGCCGATACACAGGTGAACATCCGTGCCTGCCGGAATGGTATGGCCGTGGAGTGTCACGTCTTCGGTGGTCAGGCGATTGCCAAACTGGTTTGGGCTTTCGAGGCGCAAGAATTCGTCCACTGCCGTGGCAATCAGGTCGGGATTGTTCAGCAATTCCGAACGTTTATCTCGGTGCCGATCCAGCAGATCCAGCGCGTTGCCGATCAGGTTTGTCGTGGTCTCGTGCCCGGCATTCAGGATAAAGATACAGTTCTGATACAGCTCAACGTCAGTCAAGCCGCCATCCGCATCGTCTTGCATCAGACGTGTCAGAACATCCGTTTCCGGATTGCCCGGGTTGGCTTTTCGATCCTCAATGATATGGCGAAGAAATTCTTTGAATTCGGAGACGGCGCGATTACCCCACTCTTCCTGCTCAGGCGTCAATTGTGGTTCCAAAGCCCCAAGAATAGCCAGAGACCAGTCCCGCAGGGGTTCGCGTTCGGACCTGGGAATGCCCAACAGGTTGCCGATCACTTCGATGGGGATCGCTCCGGCGAAATCCTCGATCAATTCGACCTGACCTTTGGCCTGCATCTGATCCAGCAAACCATCGACGAGCTGGATCAAACCCGGCTCCATCTGCGCCAAGGCACGCGGGTTCATCGCGCCGACCATCACCTTACGGACGCGGGTGTGCAGAGGCGGATCGTTGAACACCAGACTTGTGGTGTGATGTTCGTATAACGGGCTGTCGACCCCGTATTTGGGCCCAAACACCGCCTTTTTATCCGAGATGAAGCGCGTCGTATCCCGATAGACCAGATCCAGATCCTCGTATCGCGACAGGATCACAGAGCCATCGGGTTGGGGGCAGACCGGCATATCCTCTCTCAGCGCGGCATAGGCTGGATAAGGGTCCTCGTGAAACCCGTCGGGAAGCGCCGTCAGGGAAAACATCAGTGACCCATCGCCCCCATATGTTCGGGCAGGACCAGTACCAGCCAGGGCACCAGCACGATCAGGGCCAGACGGAAAATGTCGGCGATCCAAAATGGAGTAACACCCCTGAAGATCGTTGCGGTCGAAACGTCCCCGACCACCCCTTTTAGGATGAACACGTTCAAACCAACCGGCGGGGTAATCAGGCTGATCTCGGTCACGACAACAACCACGATCCCAAACCAGATCGGGTCATAGCCCAGCGACGTCACCAGCGGAAAAAAGATCGGCACGGTCAGCAAAAGCATCGACAGCGATTCAAACACGCAGCCCAAGATGATGTAGATGCCCAGGATCATCAGGATCACCACGAACGGTTCCACGTCATAGGCCGTGACCAAGCCGATCAGCGCCTCGGGCAGGCCAGCGAGGTTGATGAAGTTCGAAAAGATCTGAGCCCCGATCAGGACCGAGAACAGGGCGGCAGCGGTATAAGTTGTTTCTTTCAACACCTCGAAGGTCGAACTCAGGGTCAACCCACCGCGGGACAAGGCGATCAGAAACGCCCCCATGGCGCCCATGCCGGCGGCTTCGGTCGGGCTGAAGGTCAGGTTCAGCGGATGGAAATCAAACGCGCCGTAAAGCCCGCCGATGACCAGAAAAAACAAAAGCAACACCGCCCAAACCGACCGTAACGCCCTCAGCTTCTCGCCCCAGCCGTGTTTTTCTCCTGCGGGTCCGGAGTCGGGTTTGCGCCAGACGGTCCAGCGAACGGCAAACAGGTACAGAAGGATGCCAAGCACGCCGGGAATGATACCGGCAACAAACAGCTTGCCGATGGATGTCTCGGTCAGCAGACCATAGATTACAAGGATCACGGAGGGCGGGATTAGAATGCCGAGCGTGCCGCCTGCCGCGATCGACGCCGTCGACAGCTCATCTGAATAGCGATAGCGGCGCATTTCCGGCATGGCGACCTTGGACATCGTTGCCGCCGTTGCCAGGGACGAGCCACAGATGGCCGAGAACCCACCACAGGCCGCAACCGTAGCCATTGCAATCCCGCCTTTGAAATGGCCAAGAAACGCGTTTGATACGGCGTAAAGTTCGCGCGCCAGCCCACCTTTGTTCACGAACAAACCCATCAGGATAAACAGCGGAATAACCGAAAGGCCGTAGTCCTGTGCCGTGTCGGTAATCTGACGACCCACCATCGACATCGCCGCTTTCAAGCCGCGTTCGGACAGAGTGCTGCCTCCGCGTTCATACGCAAAACCCAGCGTTCCAACGAGGCCCATTGCAAAGACAATCGGCAGGCGCAGAAGCACGAGAACAAGAACAAGGCCAAAGCCGATCAGTGCGGCAGTCATTGAGGGTGCTCCGACAAAGTATGGGGGGCGAAGATGTGTAGCAGACCAGTTGTGATCATAGCGACGGCCGTGATCGCCGTAGACGCGGCAATGAACCAGCCGACATAGAAAACGGGGATCGAAAGGTACTCGGTCACGTCACCGTAGTCCCGCGCCCGTTCGGCAAGGATCCAGACCCGCTGTATTGGCCAGAAAAGCATGATGCCCGAGACCAGATAGACTATCGCATCCCGGGCGCGGCTTAGGCGCAGTCGCGAAAACAACCCGTCCGTCAGGTCGACTGCAATTTGACCCTTTCCAGCCGAAATCATCGGCAGCACCGAGAATACTAGGATCGCCATCAGAATACGCGTCAACTCGGTCGCCGCTTCGATCGGCGCGTTGAATATGGACCGAAGAATGACGTCGCAAAACGTCATGACCATGAGGATAAAAAGCGCCACACAGGCCATCACTGTCGGAAAAACACTGATGCGGCGCGCGAAGGATACCAGAGATTGCATGAGGAATTCCCGCCCGGTCGAAACGGCTGGCGGTGCGAGACCGCCAACCAGCTCGCGTTATTGCGCGGCCATTTCACTGACGATCATGTCATACGCGGCCTGAGCATCGACCCCGGCGCCGTTAACCTCGTCAATGACCTTGGCGCGGACATCGACAGCAATCGCATTGAATTTTTCCAGGTCTTCGGCAGATGCAGTGTTGATCGCGTTGCCGTCTGTGCCTTCGGTGGCTTCGCGCCCAATGGCATCAATCTCGTCCCAAATTTTACCGATTTCACGGCTCAGCGGCTCGCCAAAGACTTGCTCTTCCAGCGCTTGCTGCAGCTCGGCAGGCAGGTCGGCAAATGTGTCTTCGTTCATGATGAACGCGAAAGAGCCGCGATACAGGCCGCCCGGAACTTCGTACACGTTCTGAGCCACTTCGGTCAGCTTGAAGCCCTTGCGGGATTCAAATGGCATCACGACACCATCGGCTGCTTTCGAAGCCAGTGTTTCGTACACTTTCGGAGCAGGCACCTGGATACCGGTTGCGCCCAGTGCTGTTCCGACATCGCCACCCACGCCACCGGGGATACGAACCTTAAGGCCTGATACCTCGTCCAGCGTGGTAACAGGGCTGCTGGAATGCAGTTGGGCCGGCCCATGCGTATGCAGCGCGATCACCTTGACGCCACGATGTTCGTCGGCCGCCTTCAGGTGCGTGTCATAGGCGCGCCAATAGGCCACCGATGCAGCCTCGGCAGAGCCCTCATATCCGGGCAGTTCGATCATCTTGGTGGTGACAAAGCGGCCCGGCTGGTAGCCGTGGAAAATGATCGAGGCATCCGCCGCGCCATCCATGATCAGGTCCATCTGGGCCGGTGGCGGTGCGATGCCAAGTTTCAGTTCGGCGGTGACTTGGCCATCGGTGGCTTCTTCAACCATTTCGACGAATTTCGGCCACATCTTGGCGTTGATGCCATGAGTCGGCGGTGCCCAGCTGGAAATGGTCAGCGTATAGTCTGCCGCCATCGCAACCGTACCCGAAATGGCCAGTGCTGCCGAAGCCAGCAAGGTGCTCAAGTTGCTGAGTTTCATGTTCTGTCTCCTCCCTGTGAAACATGCATTTTGAATGCGTTAATGGTTGCTTTTGTAACCATCAACACTTTTAAAGCGCCTTCGTTTAGGCCGCGATGGCCCAAGACGCCGGACTTTCTTTAGCCACAGCCAGCATAACCGACTGGGACACGTCACTCCCAATTTCCTTGCGATAGTTCATCGGCCCCCCGCGCCAACGCGGAAAGCCATAGCCATGGATCTGAACCATATCGACGGCTTCTGCGTTTTCGGCGATCCCTTCTTGGATGATCAAAGCGCCCTCATTTGCCATGACAGCCAGAAGGCGAGACGATATTTCCTCGGCCGTAAAGGTCCGGCGGGTAATGCCCTGCGCAGCGGAATACCCTTCGATCAAAGCCTCAACCTCGGGGTCGCGGATCGGTTTGCGATTTCCATCTTCGTACCGGTACCAGCCTTTGCCGGATCGCTGACCAAACCGCTCCAACTCACATAGCTGGTCGGCAATGGTGACATAGCGTTCACTCGGGTTGCGGTTGGCGGCGTTGCGTTTTCTATTCGCCCAGGCGATCTGCAGCCCGGTCAAGTCCTGCAACTCGTAGGGCCCCATCGGCATGCCGAAATCCCGCATCGCCTGATCAATTTCATGCGGCAGTGCCCCGTCTGCCAGCAGATAATCTGCCGCGCGCCGATAAGCGGCCAGCATACGGTTGCCAATGAAACCGTCGCAAACGCCTGACAGAACCGAGACCTTGCGAAGCTTCTTGCCCAGTGCGAATCCCGTGGCAACCACTTCGGGGGTGTTTTGGGGGGTGTGCACGATCTCGAGCAGTTTCATCACATGAGCCGGGCTGAAGAAATGCAGCCCTATGCACCGTGACTGGTTTTCGATGCCCGAGAAGATTTCAGCCGGGTCTAGATAGGATGTATTGGTGGCAAGAATTGCGTCGACGTCCATGTTCTTGGCCAATTCGGCAAAGACCTGCTGTTTGACCGATAGGTCCTCGAACACGGCTTCTATGGCCAATTCCGCGTCGGCTGCTTCGGCATAGCTGTCAACGGCGCGAAATCGGGACAGGCAATTCAGGTATTTAGCCTCGGTCATCTTTCCGCGTTTGACCGCGCCCTTCAACAGGTCTTCAACCCGATCATGGGCTGCCAATGCGGCCTCGGAGTCGCGCTCGATCAACTTGACAGACAGGCCAGCCGTCAGAGCGGCGGTTGCAATTCCGCCCCCCATCAAGCCGCCGCCCACCACAGCAATACGGCTGATATCGCGCGGCTGGACATCCTTGATCAGAGAGGGCTTGGAGACACTGCGTTCTGCAAAGAACGCATGACGCAGCGCGCGGCTTTCCGCAGTTTGGCGAAGCGTCAGATGGCGCGTCCGCTCCATCGGCTGAGCTTCGGAAAACGGCATTTGGGACCAGGTTAGCGCGGTCAGGTTCTCCAACGGCGACTGCTGCCCCTTGGCGCGCTTTTTCAGCGATGCCCGAGAGGTCTCGATCAGATCAGGCGCAAAATCAGCAACAATACGTTGGCTGGCCGGCACAGGACGGTCCGGCAGATCGGCCACAAAACTCTCGACCGCCTTTTCAAGATCGTCAGCCACCAGATCGACGGCACCAAGCTGCAGCATCTCCTCGGCTTTCAGCATTTTGCCATTACAGGCCAGGTCGATTGCCGCTTCCATCCCTACAAGGCGTGGCAGACGTTGCGTGCCGCCCGCGCCCGGGATCAATCCAACATTGACCTCTGGCAGACCAAATCCCGTGCCCGCCGCTGCTATGCGCCATGCGCAGGCCATCGCAATTTCGAACCCGCCACCAAGAACGTTCCCGTGCATACAGGCAATAAAGGGAACCTCGCTGTCTTCGATCATTTGAACGACCTCGGGCAGGTGCGGCTCGACCGGCGGCTTGTCGAATTCGGACATGTCCCCGCCCGCGACAAAGGTCCGGCCAGCGCATCGCAGCACAGCCACCCGGGCGTCTTTGACCGCGTCCACAGCATCTGCAAGCCCCTGCCGGACCGCTTGCGAGGTCGCATTGACCGGCGGGTTGTCAATGGTGACCCAGGCAACATCGCCTTTGAGTTCAACATTCACAAGTGAGGTCTGAGACATGGGTGTGCCCTTCAAGCGCTCTGGATTCGAGTCTTGTTTATATATTGACCAACCGTTCGGTTAATGCAATGATAAAAATGAAACGACATCTGGCAGAGCAGTCATGAACGATACGATTCTTGTAGAAGATCACGGGACCTGGGTTGAGATTACACTGAATCGTCCCGACAAACTGAACTCATTCAATGATGAGATGCATTACGCGCTGCAAGACGCGTTGAAATCCGCCCGAGACAACGGCGCGCGCGCCGTCCTTTTGACCGGTGCAGGTCGCGGATTTTGCGCCGGACAGGATCTTGGTGACCGCGATCCATCGAAAATGGACGGCCCGCCTGATCTGAGCAAAACCGTGCGGACCTTCTATGCGCCTTTGGTGCGATTGATCCGGTCGCTGAACTTCCCGGTTATTTGTGCTGTGAACGGTGTTGCTGCCGGAGCTGGGGCCAATCTGGCACTGGCCTGCGACATGGTTTTGGCAGGTGAAAGCGCCAAGTTCATTCAGAGTTTCGCCAAGGTCGGTCTGATCCCTGATACCGGCGGCAGTTGGCACCTGCCTCGCTTGTTGGGAGAGGCCAGAGCCAAAGGACTGGCGCTTACGGCGCAACCCTTGCCAGCAAAACAAGCAGAAGACTGGGGCCTGATCTGGAAAGCCCTGCCCGATGAGCAGTTGATGGCCGAAGCCCGCGCCTTGGCAAACCAAATTGCCAACGGTCCGACCGTTGGGTTGGGTAAGACCAAGCAGTGCATTCAGACCGCGGCGACCACCAGCCTTTCTGATCATCTTGAAATCGAAGCGGACGCTATGAAAATCTGCGGGGAAAGCGAGGACTATGCCGAAGGCGTGTCCAGCTTCCTCGAAAAACGCGCGCCAAGTTTTCAGGGCAAATGACGATGACCCCGCAAGAACGCGCCGCCAAATCTGCCGCTGCTATGTGGGCCAATGATGAGGCCAGCAAATGGTTCGGCATGGAACTCGTTAACGTCGACGAAGGCCGCGCCGTTCTGGCACTGACCGTCGCAACTCATCACTGCAACGGCCATGGCATATGCCACGGCGGCGTCACCCATGCCCTGGCAGACAGCGCGTTTGCCTTTGCCTGCAACAGTCGCAACGTGGCGACCGTCGGCCAACATACAATGATGAGCTATCTCGCACCGGGCCGCCTGGGAGACCGCCTGACCGCAACCGCAACAGAAACTGCTGTTGCAGGTCGTAGCGGTGTCTATGACGTGCGCATCACAAATCAAGATGGCATCACTATCGCCGAATTCCGGGGTATGTCCCGCGCGGTTGGTGGTCAGAATTTTGTCGAATAGAAATACGCTGGAGGAGCAACGCAATGGACGCCCTGTCCCCCAACAAAGCTGAATTGGACCCGATCGAAATCGCATCGATCGACGAAATCCGTGCGACACAGCTTGAACGCCTCAAATGGTCGGTCCGACATGCCTACGAAAACGTGGCGATGTACAAGCAGCGCTTTGATGAGGCGGGTGTCCATCCGGATGATTTGCAACAGCTTTCGGATATTTCGAAGTTCCCGTTCACGTATAAAAACGATCTGCGCGACAACTACCCTTTCGGCCTTTTCGCGGTCCCACGCAGTGAGATTATTCGACTGCACGCGTCTTCCGGGACAACCGGCAAACCAACTGTGGTGGGCTATACCAAAGCTGATATCGATAACTGGGCAGATTTGGGTGCGCGTTCGTTGCGGGCGGCAGGTTTGCGTAAGGGCGATTTGGTCCACAACGCCTATGGCTATGGCCTGTTTACTGGTGGTCTGGGCGCCCACTACGGTATCGAACGATTGGGTGCGACCGTTGTCCCCATGAGCGGCGGGCAGACCGAGAAACAGGTCGGCTTGATACATGATTTTCAGCCCGACGGGATCATGGTGACGCCCTCATACATGCTCAACATCCTTGAACAGTTCCACAAATCCGGGCTCGACCCGAGAAAAAGCTCTCTCAAGGTCGGCGTTTTCGGAGCAGAGCCCTGGACAGACGCGATGCGAACGGAGGTTGAATCCGCGTTCGACATGCACGCGGTTGATATCTACGGCCTGTCTGAAATCATGGGTCCCGGCGTCGCGAGCGAGTGCGTCGAAACAAAAGATGGTCCCGTGATCTGGGAGGATCACTTCCTACCAGAGATCATTGACCCGGCCACAGGCGAAGTACTGCCCGACGGCGAAACCGGCGAGTTGGTTTTCACCACTTTGACAAAAGAAGGTTTGCCAATGATCCGCTACCGAACGCGCGATCTGACCTGTCTGTTGCCTGGAACGGCGCGCTCGATGCGCCGGATGGCAAAGATTACCGGCCGCAGCGACGACATGATGATCCTGAGGGGCGTGAATGTTTTCCCCAGCCAGATCGAAGAGCAGGTCATGGCGACGGGCGGTCTGGCCCCCTACTATCAGATCGAACTTTACAAATCCGGCCGAATGGACGCGATGCGGGTGTTTGTCGAAGCGTCAGCAGACTCAACCGACGAGATGTCAAAGACAGCCGCAGCCCGAATGCTAACTAAGCGCATCAAGGACGTTGTTGGCGTTTCAACGGAAATTGTTGTAGGTGATCCAGGCGACGTCGAACGCTCTCAGGGCAAGGCGAAGCGCGTCATCGACAACCGCGATAAGGAATAAGCCGTGGCCCGGACAATCGCCAAAGACCACGACCAGAAGCGGGAACAGATTCTCAAAAGAGCTGCGAAAATCTTTGCGGATCAGGGGTTCGACCGCGCCTCGATGACCCTGTTGGCAAAAGAGTGCGGGATATCCAAGGCGAACATATACCATTATTACGACAGTAAGGATGCCATCTTGTATGACATCCTTGAGACCTATCTACGTGATTTACGTGACCGCATTTGCAACGTTGATTTCGAAGGGCTTGAGCCTGAAGAGAAACTTCGAAAGGCAGTCCGCGAAATCTTGTTCGCCTATCAAGGTGCTGATGACGAGCACCGGGTTCAGATCAGCGGTATGAACGCCCTCGCCGACGACCAGCAAAAGAAACTGCGCGAGTACCAGCGTGATATGGTCAGCTTCATCAACAATATCCTACAGGAGCTGTCTCCAGAGACATTGGGTGATGACAAGGCCAAGCTGCGCGGAGCCACAATGTCAGTCTTCGGCATGCTGAACTGGTATTACATGTGGAACACGGGAGCAGGAACCAAGGCACGTGAAGACTACGCTGATCTGGTCAGCACACTGACGGTCCACGGCATTCGAAAGCTGTAGGAGGGAAGCACTCTTCTTTCAATTGACGGCTTTTCATTGGCTTCAAGGGAGATTCCTCATCGCAGACTACTGGCATTTCGAATGAGGAGAAAACCAGATGCTGGGCTGTTCAACTAGTATAAATGACCGTATCTAAAACACCCAAAATGGCAAATTTCATTGGGAAAGTACATGGCCGGGCATTTCTCAACCTTTTGGATCGCATCGCGTTTTCTTAAGCATCGCGGTTTTCGGGCTTGTGTTCTGCTAGGTTGAGTGTTGATCAGGTCACCCTTCAAGAGCCAGTACGTGTCAGGCAATTGGTGACGTTTAAAGCCAATGAGAATGACACCGGCAGTGCTTTTATGGAGGTTGGAATTCGGGCCGCGGCAGAAAACACTCGCAGTGGTATGCGGCGTCACACGAACTCTTGCCATGCTACCATATGCACCTCAGCCTTGGAGACGCCTCGCTCGCTAGCCGTTCAATGCCCAATATGGATAAAATTGAGAAGATTAGATGCGCATAGCGTTCAATTGGGCCGTGTCGAACAAATGGATTGGCCGTCACCATTGTTTCAACTGACCCGCTGATCCTGCGCGAAACTAGCAAGGGGCGGCCAAAACCATTACCCAAGTTCGATCCGCGGCTTCGTAGAGCGCGAATTCCCTAGCCTCGCGAGAGAGCATGTTCGCTCGATGTCCGGGTGATCGAGCCCAAGCCGACACAACTGCATCCAACCCTTGCTGCCCCTTTGCGATGTTTTCAGCGACGAAGCACCATTTGTAGCCTGCCCCGAGAACCCGCCTTCCTACATCAGACCCGTTTGATCCGGTGTGCGAAAAGAAACCTCTCTTAGCCATGTCCTCTGCATGAGATTTCGCAGCTTTCTCCAGTTTTTCGCTATATAGCAAGGCGTGAAGACCTTGGCGTTCGCGAAGTGAATTCAATGCGTCCGTCGCCAATGTGTTAGCCACTATGGTCGAAGGGAGCAGGTACGCCAAAACTAGCAGTACACGGAACATTTCAGTCATCCCCAGAATCTTCCAATAGTTACAACCCTGGTTTGCTACAAACGAAGATAATTGGTCGTAAGTCTTGCTACTATAAATCTGCTCCTTCAGGGACTAGATATGCGCAGGCCAAGATAATCGCGGCCTATTGAGCTCTGTTGCAAGCTTTTAGCAATTGGCGGTGTAGCGGCTGCGAAGTGAATGACTTCGGGTCTTAACCAGTTGAAATCCTAATCATGATTTCATTCAAGGGAGCGAAGTATCCGAGAGACGTTATCCAGTTCACGGTCTTCTTTTATGTTCGCTATGGTGTTTCCTGCCGCGATTTGTAAGAAATCAAGTACGAACGAGATGTTCCGGTCGACCACAACACGCTGAACAGTTGGGGTACGCAATTTTCCGGTGCAATCGCTGAAGCAGAACTTCGGCGGAAAGAGCCATGCGACCGCTCCTGGAGAATGAACGAGACTTACATATAAAGGTGAAAGGAACTTGGGTCTGTCATTACCGCGCCGTAGACAAACATGGCAAAATGCTTGATTTCATGCTTTCAGAACGTCGAAACAAACTGGCAGCCACAAAGTTCTTCGCCAAAATGCAGGAGCATCAACGGCCTTCTACGAAAGATTGTCATCGACAAAAGCGGCGCAAACACTGCGGGTAACAAAGCAATCAACAGAATGCTCAAAGGCTTTGGTTGCCCTATACTAATAGAGATTGTCAGGCGAAAGAACTCGAACAATATCATCGAACAAGACCACCAATCCATTAAGAGGCGAATACGACCGATGCTTGGGTCAAACGCCGAAGCATCAGCAGCTGCAACGCTAGATGGAATCGAAGTGGCTCACATGATCTGCAAAGGTCAACTCACGCCCGTTCTCAACCGAAGATGCAACGCCTGAAAAACCCAGGTTCTGTGTCTTCACCGAAATCGGTTTTGAGCCCAACGCAGAAACACTCGACATGTCAGCAGTTTTCATCCGTAAATTGCTGTCCTTCCTCTCGAAGTAGACTAACGACCTCATCAATCGCAGGATGGCGTCTCGATCTATGTGGAAGCTCGAGGGCCAACACCCGACCCGTTCCGATACTTTCCGATGAAACTTTTTTGAGTTGTCCAGACTGAAGCGCCTGCTCAACCAGGCAACTGTGTCCCATAAGTACACCCGCACCGGATTTCGCTTCTTCTACGGCAAGGGCGTATAGCGAATACCTCGGCCCCCTTTGGGGATCACCAACTGAAACACCTGTCGCCTCTGACCACATGGACCAGTCTTCTTGCCACGTCTGGTCGTGCAGCAACTGCGCGGTCTCTAGATCAAGACCATCTGCTATCTTTGCTGAACAAACGGGAAGGATTTCGTCTTCCGCAAGCACGATCTGATCCGGTGTTTCAGCCGGGACGGAAAGGAAAACCGACAGATCAAATAGTTCTCTCGATAGGCTGGGAGGCCTCTCCATCGCTGTCACCGAGACATTCAGGTCGGGACGCTTCTCGCGCAGCTTGCCCAATCGCGCTGGCAACCATAGCTGCGCAATTGAGGGCAAAGCGGCAATATGAATCTCGGGGTTGGGTGCTAGGGTTCGTAAACTCTGCGTCGCCGCCGCGAGAAGATCAAAGGCATGCGTGAACTCTACTGCTAGCTTGCGACCAGAGGAGGATAGCGAAACACCGTGAGCACCTCTTTCAAACAAGGTAGTTCCGGCCCAGCCTTCCAAAGCTTTTATATGTTGTGAGACCGCGCCTGCCGTGACGCCCAACTCCTCGGCCGCAGAAACGAAACTTTCTAGCCTCGCCGCAGCTTCGAAGGCACGCAGAGCATTGAGGGGCGGCCCTTTAGGGCGACGTGGAGCGACAGCCATAGATCTCAGCCTAAGTTTTTCTAAGCCCAGAAATAGCAAAACTAGTTTGCGTTGTCATTCCGATCTGTCCAATCTGTGTGCAGCCAAGGAGGAAATTGCGATGACCATAGAAATGAGAAACTGGGTGCCGGCCGACAGCGAAGCACTAGTCCAGAAGATCGCAACCGAAACGTCTCGCACCTCATCCAAGGCTCTGCTGGATCAGATTGACCATTTAGCCACCCGAAACCGGGAAATCCACGAGCACGAATGCTTCAACCTGAATCCTGCAACCAATGTAATGAACCCGAGAGCTGAAGCACTGCTGTCTTCAGGAATCGGCTCGCGCCCGTCGCTTGGATATCCGGGCGAAAAATATGAGATGGGACTTGAAGCCATCGAAGAGATCGAGGTCATCTCAGCCGAGCTTTGCGCGGAAGTTTTCGACGCAAAGTTCGCAGAAATCCGCGTGCCTTCTGGCGCGATTGCGAACCTCTATGGCTTCATGGCCACCTGCCAAGCAGGCGATACGATCATTGCACCGCCGGCATCGATCGGTGGGCACGTAACACATCACATCGCAGGATGCGCCGGTTTGTTTGGTTTGCAAACAATAGATGCACCAACTGATGCCGATGGCTACACCGTCGATCTCGACCAGCTGCGCGCGCTTGTGCGAAGGGAGCGTCCCAAATTGATCACGATCGGCGGAAGTCTCAACCTTTTTGAGCACCCGGTCAAAGATGTACGAGCCATTGCAGATGAAGTCGGTGCCAAGGTGATGTTCGACGCCGCGCACCAATGCGGTATTATCGCAGGAAGAGCTTGGCGCAATCCCTTGGTCGAGGGCGCACACTTCATAACAATGAGTACGTACAAGAGCCTCGGCGGTCCTGCTGGGGGGCTGATTGTCACAAACGATGCGGAGATCGCAAAGGCTTTGGATGCCATAGCATTCCCAGGCATGACGGCAAACTTTGATGCTGCGAAGTCAGCTGCGCTTGCTGTGACGATGCTTGATTGGCGCGACTATGGACAGGACTACGCTGCCGAGATGATCGCAATGTCCCGCGCAATGGCCCAGGGCCTCGATGCGCGAGGTGTTCCGGTTTTTGCCGGACGCGAGGGCTTCACTGCCTCTCACCAGTTCGCTGTTCTGGCAGAACGCTTTGGCGGTGGACAGGCTGCATCCAAGACCCTGCGCAAAGCCGGGTTCCTGGCTTGCGGTATTGGCCTGCCGGTGACGGAAATCGAAGGTGACATGAATGGTCTGCGCATCGGTACGCCCGAGTTGGTGAGATGGGGCATGACGTCTGATCACGCCGACAGACTGTCTTCTCTGATTGCGCGCGGATTGAAGGGCGACGATATCGCCGCCGAAGTGGCTGACTGGCGCTGTCATTTTGCAAGTGTGCACTTCGTTCACGGCTAGATCTATAAATATCGCCGCAGGAGAATAAATGACCGCTTCGTCCGCACACTTCCGACACCAACCAGGGTTCGAAAGTGCAGCGAATGGCCGGTCTGACGGACCGCACCGCGGCACCACGATCCTTGGCTCAAGGTTCGGATTGGGCCGCTCATAGAAAGTTACGAACAGAATTCACAGTATCACCGCAGATCTCAACGCTAACGCTAAGATTCAACTATGTTGGCTACAACAATTCGCGGGCCATTGACTTCAAGTGACGCATGTCGGTACCGCAGCACCCTCCAAATACTTTAATCGAAGGATTCTGCCGCGCAATCGCGCCAATCTGCTTACCAAGTTCAATTGGATCGCCTTCGTCCAGCTCATCTGCCTCGTCCAGCTCCGCATGCGAGCAACTTGAAGCGTTCGCCACCAGTCCTTTAAGTCGAGGGTGATTGCCAAGCGCTCCGCCGAAATGGGTCGGATGGGCGCAGTTAACCATAAAAAACAGCGCCGCTGAGTCGGTTGCCGCATCGATCTGGTCTACTCCGTCCACAAGTTTGGTTCCGTCTGCCAAGCACCCGTCTGTCTCAACGGCCAGAGACATTATGATCGGCAGATCAGCGTCTCGGGCGGCGAAGATGCATCCCGCTGCCTCGCTTGGACGGTTGAATGTATAAGCGGTGACCAGGTCGACGCTTGTGTCTTTCAGGCTTCGCATTTGAGCGGCGTGATACTGACGTGCATCTTCGAGGGGTACTGGTGGGATATCGGCGTAAGGATCATAGCGGGGGCCGATACAGGCCGACACCAGTACATCATCGCGAGCGGAAGTTTGGCGTAATTCCTCCATTAGACTGACCGCATCTTTGTTCACTTCAACGAGCCGTTCTGCATCGTACCCCAAGGGCGCTGCCCGGTCGGCGTTCGCCATCCATGTGGGCGCATCAAGGATGCATCCGACATTCATTTCACGCGCGAGATCGACAAGAGCTTTCATTTGACCGGCCAGTATTGCCCTTGTGTCAGGCTCTTCCAGCAATGGAAACGACGCGAAACCAGGCAACTCAACTCCATGATTAAATATCAGGTCGGTGCCAGTGCCAGCATAAACCAGATAAGTCTTTTGACCTTCGAGTGGGAACTGTCGTGCCATTTTAGTCCACTCCCATTGCTGTTAAGCTTTCAAAAGAAACCTACATTGTCTCGGGTTTTCTGTGAACCTTAGGGCGGCGACACACTGTGTTCCGCGGGACTGACCCCATCTTCCCGGGCAACTCTGAACCGCAGCGAAAGTCTCCTTCTGCCGGCCGCACTGCAGCGTCATCAAGCTTTAAACAAAGGCAGGTTTGGGCCCAGACAGCCGTTACAAATGGCGGCTCATTGGTTTGGCGTCAGATATAGTCGAACGCCCATTCGTTGTAGCCCTGTTCTCCGCGGTACCATAGAACTTTGTCGGCTTCAGACTCACCGTGGTTCCAACGCTGCTTGACGCCTTGCCCCATTGCCCTGCGAACCAGAGCGCGTCGTTTCTGACTGAGAACGATGCTTTCCATCAACTCAGCTTCATTCCATTTTTCTTCGACTTCTTGGATGAATCCGTGGACCAATTCGCGATGGCTCTCGGCATGTGCAAGGTTTGTGCGCTCATTCGGGTCGTCCGATAGATCAAAGAGCATGATCCCGTCATGGGAAGACGAGATGAATTTGAAGTTCCCACGGCGGATCATGAACATCGGAACCTTGGTCGCCTCGGCCAGATACTCGGCATAGACTGCGCGTTCAGGTGGCGGATTACCCCTGTCTGCGAGTGACAACAGATCCACACCTTCCAGCGGTTCTACAGCGTTCTCAATCTCGGCAATTGTGTTCAGGGTCGGGACGACATCGACAAGAGATGTCAACTCCTGAACCCGTTGCGGCGCGATACCGGGGCCAGCGATGATAAGGGGAATGCGCAGGGACTTTTCAAAGAAATGCTTTTTGAACCACATGCCACGTTCACCAAGCATCTCACCATGATCCGAAGTGAAAACAATTACGGTGTTCTGGTCCGCGCCGGTTGCTCTCAGGGCATCTATGATCCGAGTCATCAGGCTATCGATATAGCTTATAGATCCATAGTAGGCGCGGATGGCGCGGACAACGTCCTCGTCACTGAACTGGATGCCCAACATACCAAAATCCTTGAGTAGGCGGACAGAGTGAGGATCATGCTCATTTTCCGACAATGCCCCGACAGCGGGCATGGGGATGTATTTTCCTTCGTAGAGATCCCAGAACTCTTTCCGGCAAAGGTAAGGTTCATGCGGATGGGTGTAAGAGACTTGCAAAAAGAACGGGCGTTTGTCGTCACCGCGCGCCATATCGAATATGTGTTGTATTGCCTTGAACGTGACCTCTTCATCATAGTCGATCTGGACCGATCGCTCGCAGATCCCGGCGATGCGCACGGCCCGAGGATCGTTGGTGTCGCGCTTGCCCTCGTTTTCCCAATTGGGAACCCAGGCGAAATCACCCGGATACAGGTCCGCTGTCAGGCGCTTTTCAAACCCGTGGAACTGATCAGGGCCGATGAAATGCATCTTGCCGGACAGGGCCGTTTGATAGCCCGCTGCGCGCAGGTAATGCGCATAGGTCGGGATTTCGGCCGAAAACTCTGCTGCATTGTCATAAGCGCCAACTTTCGACGCCAGCTGCCCTGTTGCCATCGAAAAGCGGGATGGTGCACAAAGCGGATAGTTACAATAGGCGTTCTCAAACACCACACCACGCGCGGCCAAATCATCAATGGTCGGGGAGTGGCAGATGGTGTCTCCGTAGGTTTGCAGGGCAGACGCCGTCAGCTGATCGACCTGAAAGAACAGGATATTTGGGCGAGATTCGGTCATGTTACCACCGTCCCATCAGGCTGCGGACATATCCAACCGGGCCGGTTTCGTACCATTTCTTGTGACCACGCTCACGCGATGAAATGCCGAAGCTTTGCGATACACGGTCAATGACGATGGCCAGAAATACGATGCCCAGCCCACCGACGGTCGCCAGACCCATGTCCAGACGCCCGATGCCCCGCAGAACCATCTGGCCCAGACCAGTCACGGAAATCATCGAAGACACCACGACCATGCTCAAGGCCATCATGATGGTCTGGTTCACGCCTGCCATGATGGTCGGCATCGCCAAAGGTAGCTCGACCTTATACAGCGTTTGCCGGTTCGAAGCACCAAAGGCGCGCGCGGCCTCGACCATATCGCCCCGAACCTGTCGGATGCCCAGATTGGTCAGGCGCACCACTGGCGGCAGGGCGTAGATGAATGTCACGATTACACCTGAGACATTGCCGATCGAGAACAACATCACGATTGGCACCAGGTAGACAAAGGACGGGATCGTTTGCATCAGATCAAGCATGGGCTGCAGAACCGTCCAGAACCGATCATTCTTGGCCGAGTAAACACCCAGCGGAATGCCGATCAGTGAACAGAACACAACGCATGTCAGAACGATGGACAGGGTGGTCATGCTTTCTTCCCATGCACCCATCAGACCGATGGCAAGCATGCAGGCCGCCGAGATCAGGCCCAGACGGCGACCGCCTGCCTGCCAGGCCACCAAAATGATTAATGCCAGAACCACCAAGTCTGGGGCCTGGGTCAGAGCGTCCTCCAATCCGGTCAGAACGATTTCAAACGGCACCTTGATCGCCTGAAAGATGAAGCGGAAATTGGTCACCACCCATTGCAGGAAGGATTCAACCCATGTGCCAACGGGGACCCATTCGGTGTCAAAAATATTCCAGA
The DNA here is from genome assembly GCF_056537565.1 of Ruegeria sp. C8. NCBI lineage: Bacteria > Pseudomonadati > Pseudomonadota > Alphaproteobacteria > Rhodobacterales > Roseobacteraceae > Ruegeria > Ruegeria sp. C8. The sequence goes on along the minus strand of NZ_JBQFRV010000026.1, from coordinate 6,095 downwards.
TATCCATGATTTCGCCCCTTACCCGCGCAACGCAGTCAACGCGTCCTTGATGGTGATCTGCCCAACGGAGGCATGATCCGGACTAACGACGGTGACTGGAGACTGATCTTCCATGAACAGATCAATGATCTCACCCAGTTCAGCGTCGACGCGCACGGTCTTTTCCGTTGTCTCCCGCCCGTTCAGCGGCTCCATGATGGTTTCCGCCCGGACCAGCGCGACACGGCTGATGCCTTTCACAAACTCTGCGACATAGTCGTCCTTGGGGCTGGTCACGATTTCTTCGGGTGTACCAATCTGCACGATCTCACCGTCATTCATGATGGCAATGTGGTCTCCCATCCGGATGGCTTCATCCAGATCATGGGTGATGAACAGCGTGGTTTTGTGCATATGCGCCGACAGGTTCAGGAACTGGTCCTGCAATTGGCGGCGGATCAGAGGATCAAGCGCCGAGAATGGCTCGTCCATCAACAGGATTTCTGGGTCGGCTGCCAATGCGCGGGCGAGACCGACACGTTGCTGCATGCCGCCCGAAAGCTGATCGGGGTAGTGATCAATCCAACCGCCTAGATCCATGGCTTCGAGCGCCTTGACTGCCGCCTCTCGCCGTGTTGGCAAATCAATGCCGCGAACTTCGAGCCCGAATCCGACATTTTCGCCCAAGGTTCGATGCGGCCACAGCGCCATATGCTGGAAGACCATGCCAATCGTTTCGGCTCGCAATTGGCGAAGTTCTTCTTCGCCCATCGTGTCCACGCGCTGGCCAGCCACATGAATTTGGCCAGACGTCGGTTCAATCAACCTGTTGACGTGGCGCACAAGGGTGGACTTGCCTGACCCGGACAGTCCCATAATGCAGAAAATCTCGCCCTTCCGGACGCTGAAACTCGCATCACGAACGCCAAGAACGCAGCCAAATCTGTCTCTCACGTCCTCTTTCGACAGCCCCTCAGCCAGGACCGCCTTCATGGCTTCGTCCGAGCGGTTGCCGTAGATTTTCCAGAGGTCACGGCATTCGATCTGTGCATCAGCCATTGTCTTGTTCCTTCAAAAAACCGGAGCGGCCGGATAAGCCGCCCCAAAGTCTTCGGGGAGAGTTAGTTTGCGGCAGCCGCGGCCTCGGCCACCCAACCGTCGAATTGCGCTTGGTTTTCGGCAATCCAATCGGCGGCGTGGCGCTGGAAGTCTTCCAGCGTATTTTCCCCGTCGCGCAGTTTTACTTGCGCCGCGTTGACGGCGCTGATCGGGATATCGACCAGTTCAAAGAACTTTGCAGCGGCAGGGTTATCTTCAAGGAATTCATTGTTCGCGACGATATAGACGTCGTTCACAGCAAAACCCGCGTCCATCTCGCCGTCGCTTTGAATGCCAATCTTTATTACATCTTCACCGGGGACCAGGACATCGCTGATCCAATTCGGCGTCCAAGTGTAGTAAAGGATAGCGCCGCCTTCGTTATATCGCGTAATGGTGTCAGCCATGATCGCAAAATAGCTACCCTGATCATGTTGAACGGTTTCGCGCAGGTTCAAATTGTCCAGATGATCCTCGATTGCGATTTCACATCCCCAACCGGGATTGCATCCCGACAAGTTGGCACGACCATCGCCATCTGCATCAAACAGGGCCGCAACGGCAGGATCGGAGAATTGTTGAACGCTGGTTATGCCGTTCGCTTCAGCGGTCTTCTTGTCGATAAAGAACCCTTGGCCCGCCCCAGTAATCCCTGCCTTTACTCGGGTCATGGTGCTTTCGCCGCCGGACTTGTCAAAAAAGTCGTTATGGAGGGGTTTCCAGTGATTGAAGGTATAGTCGGCGTCGCCAGACGCAACAGCCAGATGCACAGCCGGGAAATCTGCTTCCAAGGTTTCTTCGACATTGTAGCCCAAAGCCTCCAAACCCTGCTGCACGACCATATGCTGAAACCACGCGTTGGCGGGCGATCCTTTGATGGGCGAGACATCAACACCTGCGCCGGGCTGATCGGCCGCAAATGCTGGAAGTGCGAGCACGGTTGTCATCGCTGCGGTACGCGTGAGATTGGAGAAGTTTGTCATGTTTTCCTCCCTGAAATTTACAAGGGCCTGTTCGGCCGGTTTCTTCTCTTGGGGTGATTTTTTGTCATCTGAATGCAGTTGTGAAGTTCCAAAATACCATCCAGTTTGTTAACCAGAATGTTATGGTAAACCTTCGCAAAACACTTACTAAGCTGCCGCATCTGATAACCTTTGAGGCAGCATGCAGAAATTCCAACTTTACACGTGCGGCAGAAGAGCTGGGCGTCACGCGCGTGTCGGTTAGCCGCCAGATTGCCGAGCTTGAACAAGCACTTGGTACGACGCTGTTTGTCAGGGACCACAGAAAAGTATCTTTGACTCTGGCGGGCAGGATGCTGGAGGCTGAGGTGGCTCCGGCTTTGCATCAGATTGCAAACGCCGTTCTGAATGTCTCAAAGACGTCAGGTGATACCCCACTGACAGTAACCACGACGACTGCCTTTGCGACCTACTGGCTCATGCCGCGTATGGTGGATTTCAGCAATCAGTTCCCGGAGGTTGAACTGAACCTTGTAGTCACTGATCGTAAGCTGGACCTTGCCGCGGAAAACGTCGATGTTGCGATCCGTTATTCCAAGGAAAAGCCAACCGGAGACAACGTAATTCCGCTGTTGCGCGAGCGCATTTTTCCAGTGATGAGCCCAAAATACTCTCCCAGTACTGCTCTGTCAGAACCCATGGATCTGATGAAGGAGAATTTGCTTTACCTGTCTGGTATCTATCGGGCTGGGGCGCGTTGGCCACATTGGTTTAAAGCCAACGATTTGGTGCTGTCAGCGGACTCCAGCGGCGTGGCTATGAATACCTATATCAACATGCTGCAGGCCGCGATCGCGGGACAAGGTATCGCTTTGGCGGGAAACCCATTGGTCGACCCATATCTCGCTGACGGAACTTTGATAAAGTTGGAAGGATTCTTGGAAATCGAACGCGACTATTTCTATTTAATCAACGCTGCTGCAGACAGAGAAGACACAAGAAAGTTCTGCAGTTGGGTAATTGATCAAGCAACTCAACTGTAAGATCCGCCAGTACTACAGCAGAAAGTGCGCTTCGCACTCTAAATCAGTTCGCAATATTGCGCCTGCGGCAAATGTCTTCTCTGACGGACCGCAGCGCAGCAATAGGACTAATGTATCAACGACAGCTTTGGGCTGTTCCTAGCTAATGGGCCGCGGAAGTTGCCCTTCATTAGGTTTTCGTCCTTGTCACGGTGCGGCTTCGGACAGGGAGCCCAGCCATTCCCAAACTTTCTTTTAAGCGGCGTATTTCGAAGCTCTCTCGGTCAAAAAGGCGAAGTATCTCCGTTCGGTTCGGACGCTCCTGCTCGCCACGCGCACCAGTTGTCCTTGATCAATCAAGTTTTGAAAGAACATTTACCAGCCAAGGATCACGCATCACCATTTCTCGCAGCCTGGAGGCACACTATGAATGAGGTGAAGCATTGTTCGAATCGAAGCACCGGGAGTGAAGTGTTCGTTCCTCTGACATACGTCTCCCAGTCATTGGCGTGAACTCAAGCCGAAAGGTGCAGCAAAGGCAGCCGCGCAAGCGCTCACGGTCAGCGTATACTGGCGCTTTGAAATGTGTATAGACTCATGGAAACGCCCTATCCAAAGGTATTCAGACCCGACCATCAGTTCGCCTTCCATCCACCTCTCGACTAAGATCTGAATTGCTTCAGAAATCTCTAAGCGGACCGGTTGCTAAGTTTTGCTTTGTAGCACCGAAAACAGCTCGTTGATCTAACCTGACGCCATGATGTCAACGACTTTCATCTTCACCACGTCACAGCCGCACAACTCGCTGGCGATGGCCATTTTAAAGAGAGGCGAGCGGCGATAGTTCGTTGCGAGTTCTAATCTTACTCGAATTGCCCAGACGTGTTTAGGTTTCAAAGGTCGTTTCTGACCGACGATGCGTCCCTTTTTCCAAGAGGAACGAAGAGCACGAATGGCAGGTGAGTTTTGTGTTTCCACAACTGATCCTCCGATCCGCTATGCACGCCCACAACGAAGACCTGAAGTTGACTAGATAGGGCATAACAGGATGCCGCGCTGTCACCGAGGTCGCCACTGAGCCCCAAGGTGACCTTGTCGGGCTGACAGAACCTGAGCGTCGCGTTAAGTTCGTAGAAACGGGGGTTAACGAATGGACAGAAGGCTTACCACGGTGCTTGCAGCTGATATTGTTGGCTACTCTGCACTGATGGATCGTGATCGGGAGGGCACGATTGCAGCGCTCAGATCATTTCGTGAAGAAACGCTTCAGTGTCTGTTGGAGGACCATGACGGAACGCTGATCAAAAGTATGGGCGATGGTTGGATTGCCGAGTTCAAATCCACATCAGATGCCGCAGATTGCGCAATCGCAATACAGTCAGCTCAGAAACCGGACGGTATCAAACTTCGAATTGGCATTCATACCGGAGAGGTCGTCACGGATGGTGATGACATTTTTGGTGACGGAATAAATGTCGCCTCCCGTCTCGAAGCGCTGGCCGAGCCGGATCAAGTTCTGATGTCAGACACCTCGCACAACAGTTTGGACCGTGGTGATGCATCTCACTTCGAAGGCGGCGAGCAAACTGAACTGAAGAACATCACACGCCGCATTGGTGTTTGGCACTGGCCCAAAGGCACTTCGGCCAATCTTTCCACAACAACAGATGTCAGACCCGGGATTGCCGTACTTCCGTTCGACAACATGTCCGGTGACCCTGAACAGGAGTTTTTTGCAGACGGCATTACCGAGGACATCATCACAGAGCTGTCTCGTTTCCGCTGGCTTATGGTGTTGGCCCGAAACTCGTCATTCACGTTCAAAGGCAAAAGCACGGATATACGTGAAGTCGGGCGCACTCTTGGGGTGCGGTATGTTCTAGAGGGCTCGGTCAGACGTGCAGGTCAGCGCGTCCGCATTACAGGGCAGCTGATTGATGCAGAAAACGGCAGCCATCTTTGGGCAGATCGATTTGACGGCGTGCTTGATGATATTTTTGACCTTCAAGACAAAGTCACCGTTGAGGTCGTGACAGCGATTGAGCCATCACTGAGGCACGCTGAAACAAACCGAGCACGAGCGAAACCAACGGACAATTTGGAAGCTTACGAACTGTACCTTCGGGCGCAATCGCACTTCCATCTTTTGACGGACGAAGACAACCGCAAGGCCATACAACTCACAACACTCGCACTGGATCGTGATCCAGACTATACGTCCGCATCCGGGCTTTTGGCTTGGTTGCATATTCAACGAATGGTTCAAGGACTTGAACCTATTGGTGACGGGCCAAAGGAAGCTGTCACGGCCGCTGAACGGGTCCTCATGAGCGATCGTGCAGACGGGATCGCAATGGCGTATGCGGCGCATTCCATCTCAATGCTCGCGCGAGACCTGCCGCGTGCGCGGGACGTTTTCAAACAAGCGCTCAAGCAAAATCCAAACGCTGCAACAGTTCACATGCTAGCATCCATTAACCTATGCCTGCTTGATAGGCCGGAGGAGGCTCTGAAACACGCGGTTCAATCTGTCGACCTTAGCCCACATGATCCGTTGCGCCACGCCGCCTACCTTGCTCAGGCAAGCGCACTCTTTCAGCTTGAGCGATATGAGGAAGCGGCTGGAGCTTGTCGGGATGCTTTGTCAGTGCGATCCAGCTTCGTCATGAGTCACCTCATGCTGATCGCTTCTCTGGGGCACCTGACTGATGAAGAAGTCGCTCGCAAAGCGGTTAAAGACCTGCAGATTTTGCGCCCGGGCTTGACTGCCGCTTCACAGGAAACCCAGATACCAATCTTCACTGTTCCAGCCTCCGCAAACAACTGGCGTGAAGGTTGGTTGAAGGCAGGGTTACCTCAATAGGTGACTGGCAAAGTCGGCAAATGTCTGCAAATTAGATGTTCAGTTAAGTTGCAGGGAACGACGGCAATTCGGAAAATGCGGGACAAAGCCGCCCTTCAGTCAGTGGGTGGTTCGTAGGGGTCCGGCGTTCCTGGGGGGATCGGAGGAAACTCCTCGAAGGTAGCAATGTGC
>NZ_JBQFRV010000025.1:0-52080 GCF_056537565.1 Ruegeria sp. C8 | reverse complement strand
CTGCGGTCAGCGTCGTCTTACCATGGTCAACGTGCCCAATCGTGCCGATGTTGACGTGCGGTTTTGTACGCTCAAACTTTTCCTTTGCCATGATGGCCTCCTTTTTCGGTAATGAAGGGAGCGTGATACCCACGCTCCCTCAAATCTTTGGTTATGCGTATTTCGCCTGGATCTCGTCCGAGATGTTCTGCGGAACCGGATCGTAGTGGTCGAACTGCATGGTGAACTGGGCACGGCCCGACGACATCGAACGCAGAGTGTTGATGTAGCCGAACATGTTCGCCAGCGGAACGAACGCGTCGATCGCGATCGCGTTGCCGCGCGGTTCCTGACCAGAAACCTGGCCACGACGCGAGGTCAGGTCGCCGATGATACCGCCAGTGTATTCTTCCGGGGTGATCACTTCGACCTTCATGATCGGTTCAAGCAGTTTCGCGCCTGCTTTACGCATGCCTTCACGCATACACATACGGGCTGCGATTTCGAATGCCAGAACGCTCGAGTCAACGTCGTGGAACTTACCGTCCAGCAGGGCAACCTTGAAGTCGATCACAGGGAAGCCAGCCAGAGGGCCGCTGTCCATGACGGACTGGATGCCTTTTTCAACACCCGGGATATATTCCTTCGGAACGGCACCACCAACGATACGGCTTTCGAACGAATACCCTTCGCCCGGCTCGGTCGGAGTGATCTCAAGCTTGACCTCACCGAACTGACCCGAACCACCCGACTGTTTCTTGTGGGTGTAGGTGTGCTCGACCGGCATCGAGATGGTTTCGCGATAGGCCACCTGCGGTGCACCGATGTTCGCTTCAACCTTGAACTCGCGCTTCAGACGGTCAACCAGGATGTCCAGGTGAAGTTCGCCCATGCCTTTCATGATGGTCTGACCCGATTCCAGGTCGGTTTCCACACGGAAGGACGGGTCTTCGGCGGCCAAACGGGCCAGACCCTGGGACATCTTCTCTTGGTCGCCCTTGGTTTTAGGCTCAACCGCGATCTCGATAACCGGATCAGGGAAGGTCATGGTTTCCAGAACCACCGGATCCTTCGCATCACACAGAGTGTCACCGGTGGTGGTATCTTTCAGACCCGCCAGCGCGATGATGTCGCCTGCAAACGCTTCTTCGATCTCTTCCCGGTTGTTCGAGTGCATCATCATCATACGACCGATGCGCTCTTTCTTACCTTTGGTCGAGTTCAGGATCGAGTCACCCTTGTTCATGGTGCCCGAGTAGATCCGAGTGAAGGTCAGCGAGCCAACAAAGGGGTCGTTCATGATTTTGAACGCCAGACCCGAGAAGGCCATTTCGTCGTCTGCACGACGGGCGATGTCACGAACTTCTTCTTCGTCGCCGGGTTTGAAGCCCATGTAATCAACAACGTCCAGCGGGCTGGGCAGATAGTCGATCACAGCGTTGAGCAGCGGCTGAACGCCTTTGTTCTTGAACGCCGAACCACCCAAAACCGGAACGAACGCGATGTCCAGGGTCCCTTTGCGCAGCAGGGCGCGCAGCGTCGGAACGTCGGGCTCATTGCCTTCCAGGTATTCCATCATCGCGTCGTCGTCCATTTCGACGGCCGCTTCGATCATCTTACCGCGCCATTCGTCAGCCATGTCTTTCAGGCTGTCGCGGATCGGAGCTTTGATCCAGCTTGCGCCCAGATCTTCACCCTGCCACAGCCATTCTTCCATGGTGACCAGGTCGATCAGACCTTCCAGTTCGGACTCGGCGCCGATCGGAATACCAACCGGAACAGCACGTGCGCCGGTACGGTCTTCGATCATGCGAACGCAGTTGAAGAAGTCTGCGCCGATCTTGTCCATCTTGTTGACGAAAACCATACGCGGAACCTTGTAGCGGTCAGCCTGACGCCACACGGTTTCGGTCTGGGGTTCAACACCGGCGTTTGCGTCCAGAACGCAGACGGCACCGTCGAGAACCGCCAGCGAACGCTCAACTTCGATGGTGAAGTCAACGTGGCCGGGGGTGTCGATGATGTTCAGGCGGTGCTTGGGGGTATCGGCGGTTTGACCGTCCTCGGTGCGCTCCCAGAAAGTGGTGGTCGCAGCCGAAGTGATGGTGATGCCGCGTTCCTGCTCCTGCTCCATCCAGTCCATGGTGGCTGCACCATCGTGCACCTCACCGATGTTGTGGGATTTACCAGTGTAATACAGGATACGCTCCGAGCAGGTGGTTTTACCTGCATCGATGTGCGCCATGATACCGAAGTTACGGTATAGTTCGAGCGGATATTCGCGTGCCATTTTTGATAAGCCTCTGAATTACCAACGGTAGTGGCTGAAGGCTTTGTTCGCCTCGGCCATCTTGTGGGTGTCTTCGCGCTTCTTCACGGCGGTACCGCGGGACTGTACAGCGTCCAGCAGTTCGCCGGCGAGGCGTTCTTCCATGGTGTTTTCGTTGCGGCCACGCGCAGCAGTGATCAGCCAGCGGATGGCCAGTGCTTCGCGGCGCTCGGGGCGCACTTCGACCGGAACCTGATAGGTTGCACCACCAACCCGGCGCGAGCGAACCTCGACCGACGGTTTGATGTTGTCGAGCGCTTCGTGGAACACCTCGACAGGTGCGCGCTTGATTTTGTTCTCAACGCGGTCAAACGCGTTGTAAACGATGCGCTCTGCGACCGACTTTTTGCCGTCGATCATCAGGTTGTTCATGAATTTTGTCAGAACCTTGTCGCCAAATTTGGCGTCAGGCAGGACTTCGCGTTTTTCGGCGGCGTGACGACGTGACATATCAGCCTCTCCTTCTTACTTGGGACGCTTCGCGCCGTATTTCGAACGACGTTGCTTACGATCTTTGACGCCCTGAGTATCCAGAACACCGCGCAGGATGTGGTAACGCACACCGGGAAGGTCTTTTACACGGCCGCCACGGATCAGAACAACCGAGTGTTCCTGCAGGTTGTGGCTTTCACCGGGGATGTACGAGATGACCTCGAACCCGTTGGTCAGGCGCACCTTGGCAACCTTACGCATAGCCGAGTTCGGCTTCTTCGGTGTGGTTGTATATACACGTGTGCAGACGCCGCGTTTCTGCGGGCACTGCTCCAGGTGCATGGACTTCGAGCGTTTTACTTTGGGCTGCCGCGGTTTGCGGATCAGCTGTTGAATAGTTGGCATTCCGGTTTCTTCCCCGTTTTGCAACACACATGACATGCACGCGCATTGCGTGCGGTTAAATTTGCTGCACTTATGCGTCCACAAGCGCAAAACCCGCGAGCGTTCCCATTCCGAGGTGAACGTCGCGGTTGGTTATCAGAGGACGCGAACTGCAAAATTGTCCGGGTCTTGACCAGTTCATTACTGAAATCGGTTTTGGGGCGGCCCCCGGTACCGAGATGACGCGCGTAATAGGGGGAGTCGGCCCAAGTGTCAACAGCACTTACCCCAGTGCGCAAAACTGGCCGGATTGCGCTGTGATATCAACGATTGCGCGCTCCGGCCAGCCTCTTCTGGCGTTGCGGGTGCAGGCATAGCCCGGCATAGTGAGCGCAGAACTCTTTGCGATGGATGACAGATGCAGGTTATCGGCCTTTGCCGCTTTTCCTTTCCAGCCCTTGGCAGCTTTCAGACCGAACATGAAAACCTGGATGATCGGCGTCGTCACCTCTACAGCCCTACCCGTCTGGAAGAGAGGTTCCGACTGTTTGAGTCCTCGACCCTGCCCTGTTTTCGCGAACACACCGACGAGGATTTCGAGCTGCTGGTGGTGATCGGAGACTGCCTGCCCAAAGATGCCTATGACCGGCTACACGACCTGACAGCAGATGTGAAACAGGTCCGGATCGTCGAGGAGTCGCCTCGGGCCGACAAATCGCATCGCCATATCATGAAGGATATTCTGAACGCAGCCCGCAAAGACCCGGCTCAGCCTTGCATCCAATTCCGCCACGACGATGACGACGCGGTATCCGTGGATTTCGTTGAACGTCTGCGCGAATCCGCCCGCGACAGCAAGGGCCTGATGGAGCGCAACACCATTGTCGGCATTGATTTCAACCAAGGCTTCTTCGCCCGGCTGAATGCCGATGGGATCACGGCGAAACCAACGCATAAACCGCTTTTGGGCGTGGGTCTTGGGATGCATATCGCAGGCGGCTGCAAACAGACGATCATCAGCTTTACCCATCATCGCATGGGCCGCTTCATGCCCATCGTCAGCTATGCCGATGCACCAATGTGGGTGCGTTCGCTCAACAGGTTCAACGACTCACGCGGGGCGCGCAACTATGACCGCGAACTCTCAGCACTAAGCCCCGAGCTTGAGGGAGAGTTCATCGCCCGTTTTGCCATTGATCAAAGCATCGTCCGGCAGGTTCACGGCGCGCCCTGAGTTGTTCTTTCGCGGAACAGGGTAAACAAACCGGCGGCTACAACCAGCCCGGCGCCGAACAAGGTCACCGCATCGGGCCATTCGCCAAACACGACCCAACCCAAGCCCAAGGCCCAGATCAGGCTAGAGTAGCGGAAGGGCGCAATGAAACCGACCTCGCCTTCTCGCATTACCATCACACTGCACAGATATCCGATCAGGACAAACACAGCCGCCGATGCCACCAAAACAGCATTGCCGCCGGACAGGTTGACCCAACCCTCAAACGTCGACACCAGACCTGCTGCGACCGAGATCGATAGCGAGGTGGCAAGGGTCACCACCAGTGATGGAACCTGCGGTGACATGCGCCGGGTGATCAAGTCTCGGATCGTCACCGAGACCACGGCCAGCAACGCATAGATCGCGTAGACGCTGAACCCGTCCGGGCCGGGCCGAACGATCAGCAGCATGCCCATGAACCCGACAACAATCGCCATGATGCGACGCCAGCCGATATGTTCCGAGAAGAACAGAACTGCCCCCAAGGTCACGGTCAGCGGCAACACCTGAAGAACCGCAGTCACATTCGCCAACGGCATGTTCTTGAGCGCAGTCAGAAAGAAAAACGTCGCAGATAGTTCGGCAACACAGCGAATTGAGACCAACCATTTGTCATGCCGCGAAAAATTCAGATGCAACGCCCCAAGATGGCGCGCCAACCCGTAAACAAGCAGAGTCGCCAAAGCCCCCCGGATCGCAACCAACTGAAACAAGGGCAATTCTCGCAGCGCGATTTTGACCAGCGTGTCATTCACTGTAAACGCGGCCATGCTGGCCATCATCAGCAGTGCGCCTTTAACATTTGGACTCATTCAAACAATACTCGGCCTTCAAACAATGGCGGTATTCACGCTTCAATCTCACGCAAAGTCAATTCGCGCGTCTCGATCCTAAAATTTTTTCACGAAGAGCAACTGTAACCGGTTGTTTTCCAGTCGCTTCAGTCCGTCATCTGGGCTGATGGCGTCGATTTAGAGATCGCGATCTCCTCATCCGTCATCTCTTCTTCCACCCCTTCAAACAACGGGGTCGAAAGATACCGTTCGCCGGTATCTGGGAGCATCACCAGCATCACCGATCCGTCCGGCGCGGCTTCAGCCAGTTTCATCGCCACCGCAAATGTGGACCCGCCCGATACGCCGGTGAAAATCCCCTCTTCCGCAGCCAGACGGCGCGACCAGGCAATACCGTCTACGCCGGGCACGGGGATCAACTCATCATAGAAGCCGTTATCTATGGCCTCCTGCAAGACCCAGGGAATGAAATCAGGCGTCCAGCCCTGGATCGGATGCGGCTCGAAGTTCGGATGGCTTTCTGTCGGCTGGTGCGTGTCGTTGCGGGTGTTCACATAGCCCGACGAGACAATCGCCGCATTCGCAGGTTCCGTCAGGATAATCTTCGTGTCCGGGCGTTCTTTCCTCAGAACCCGCGCCACGCCCGAGACGGTTCCGCCAGTGCCATAACCCGTCACCCAATAGTCGAGCTTCTGCCCGTCGAAATCCGCCAGAATCTCCCGCGCGGTGGTGTTTTCATGAATGTCGGCATTTGCCGCGGTTTCAAACTGACTGGCGAGGAACCAGCCATTCTGCTCGGCCAGCTCCTTGGCTTTGGTATACATGCCGAACCCTTTCTGGGCGCGCGGAGTCAGGACAACCTTGGCCCCCAGGAACCGCATCAGCTTGCGCCGCTCGACCGAAAAACTGTCGGCCATGGTCACAACCAGAGGATAGCCCTTGGCCGCACAGACCATCGCCAGCCCAATCCCGGTATTGCCCGAGGTCGCTTCGACAACCGTTTGACCCGGTTTCAGACGACCGTCCCGCTCGGCCGCTTCGATGATGTTCAGAGCCAGACGATCCTTGACGGAACTGGCCGGATTGAACGCTTCGAACTTCACGTAGACCGTCACGTTTGAGGGCGCGATCCTGTTGATGCGCACGCAGGGCGTGTCTCCGACAGTGTCCAAAATGCTGTCATACAGGCGCTTGCGCCCTTGCGTTTGCCGGGTTGTCATGGCGGCCCCTCCTCTGCTTTGCGCAACCATGCCACAAACAGATCCACATTGATAATTTTCTTTGTGAAAGCGCGCTGCGGGGGCGCAAACAAAAAGGCCCCGCGAAATCGCAGGGCCTTTTCTGTCTCTCAGATCCGAGGGTTACTCGCGGCTTTCCGGTGTTTCCACCAGAACGTCCAGCTCATCCCCTACCATGTCGTCATCAAAGCTGGGCGCCGCCAGAGCAGCAGCGGCTTCGGCCTCTTCCCGACGGGCTTCGATGACCACATTGTCACGCGACTGGGCGATGTGGCGGACGGCCTGAGTGGCCCCACCGGTACCGGCGGGGATCAGACGACCAACGATGACGTTCTCTTTCAGGCCAACCAGCTTGTCTTTCTTGCCCTGAACCGACGCTTCGGTAAGGACGCGGGTGGTTTCCTGGAACGACGCCGCAGAGATGAACGAACGCGTTTGCAGCGAGGCTTTGGTGATCCCCAGAAGGATTGGCTCGCCTTGTGCCGGACGACCACCGCGGGCAATGGTCTTCTCGTTGGCCGCGTCGAACTCTTGCTTGTCGACATGCTCGCCTTTCAGCAGGGTGGTGTCGCCTGAATCCAGGATCTCCCACTTCTGCAGCATCTGGCGCACGATGACCTCGATGTGCTTGTCGTTGATCTTCACGCCCTGCAGACGATAGACGTCCTGCACCTCGTCGATCATGTAATCCGCCAGCGCTTCGACACCCATGATGGACAGGATGTCGTGCGGAGCCGGGTTACCGTCCATCAGGTATTCACCCTTCTGGATGAAGTCCCCTTCGGCGACCGGGATGTGCTTGCCCTTGGGCACCATGTACTCGATGGTCTCCATGGACTCGTCAGCCGGTTCGATGCTGATGCGGCGCTTGTTCTTGTAGTCGCGACCAAAGCGCACGTAACCATCGGCTTCTGCGATGATCGCGTGATCTTTCGGACGACGCGCTTCGAACAGTTCGGCCACACGCGGCAGACCACCGGTGATGTCCTTGGTCTTGGCACCTTCGCGCGGGATACGCGCAACAACGTCACCAGCTTCGACCTTCTGACCGTCTTCGACCGACAGGATCGCATCCACCGACATCGGGTAGTGAACCGGGTTGCCCGCATCGTTGCGGACCGGCTCGCCATCTTCGCCAACCAGAATGATCTCGGGCTTGAGGTCGCTGCCCTTGGGGGCCGCGCGCCAGTCGATCACGATCTTCTGGGTCATACCGGTTGCTTCGTCGGTCTCGTCGCGGACAGCAAGGCCCGAAACCAGGTCGACATATTTCGCAGTACCGGCTTTTTCGGCGATGATCGGCAGGGTGTAGGGGTCCCATTCGAACAGCTTGTCGCCACGGGCCACTTTGGTGCCGTCCTTGACGAACAGCTTGGAGCCGTAGCCCAGTTTGAAGCTGGCCCGCTCTTCGCCGTGTTCGTCGTTGATCACCAGCTTCATGTTCCGGCCCATGACCAGACTTTCACCTGCGGCATTGACCAGGATCTGCGGGTTCTCAAACGCAACAACGCCTTCCTGGTTGGCTTCCTGGAACGACTGCTGACCACCCTGCGCAACACCACCGATGTGGAAGGTCCGCATGGTCAGCTGTGTACCGGGTTCACCGATCGACTGCGCGGCGATGATGCCGACAGCTTCACCTGTGTTCACCATAGTACCGCGGGCAAGGTCACGGCCGTAGCAGGTTGCGCAGACGCCTTCCTCGGACTCACAGGTCAGAGGCGAGCGGATGCGCATCGAGGCAACGCCGGCCTCATCAATGGTGTCAGCCATACGTTCGTCGATCAACTGACCTGCGGCCACGATCACCTCATCGGTGCCCGGACGCAGAACATCGTCAGCCGCCACACGACCCAGCACACGTTCGGCCAGCGAGGCGACAACCTCTCCGTCATTCACGGCAGCTTCGGCAGTGATCGCACGCTCGGTGCCACAGTCGATCTCACGAACGATACAGTCTTGCGCCACGTCCACCAGACGACGGGTCAGGTAACCTGAGTTCGCCGTCTTCAGAGCGGTATCCGAAAGACCCTTACGGGCACCGTGGGTCGAGTTGAAGTACTCAAGAACGGTCAGACCTTCTTTAAAGTTCGAGATGATCGGCGTCTCGATGATGTCACCGTTCGGCTTGGCCATCAGGCCGCGCATACCGCCCAGCTGTTTCATCTGAGTGACCGAGCCACGCGCACCGGAGTGGGCCATCATGTAGACCGAGTTCGGTTCCTGCTCGGAGCCATCCTCAGCCCGATCCGACGACGAGATCGTCGACATCATGGCCTCGGTGACGCGGTCGTTACACTTCGACCAGGCATCAACAACTTTGTTGTACTTTTCGCCCTGAGTGATCAGGCCGTCCATGTACTGCTGTTCAAAGTCCTTCACCTGACCGCGGGTGTCATCAACGATGCCCCACTTGTCGTCTGGAATGACCATGTCGTCCTTACCGAACGAGATGCCCGCTTTGAACGCTTCTTTGAAGCCCATCGACATGATCTGGTCACAGAAGATGACCGACTCTTTCTGACCGCAATACCGGTAGACGGTGTCGATCACCTGCTGCACTTCTTTCTTCCGCAGCAGGCGGTTGACCAGATCGAACGGCGCTTTGTTGTTCATCGGCAGCAGAGCACCTAGGCGTAGACGGCCCGGAGTGGTCTCATAGCGCTTCTGAACTTCGTTGCCTTCGTCGTCGATCTGCGTGATCCGCGCGGTGATTTTCGAGTGCAGATGCACTTCGCCGGAATCCAGCGCGTGCTGAACTTCGTCGATCGACCCGAACACCTTACCTTCGCCCGGCATGCCTTCGCGTTCCAGGGTCACATAATAGAGACCCAGGATCATATCCTGCGACGGAACGATGATCGGCGCGCCGTTTGCAGGCGAAAGAACGTTGTTCGTCGACATCATCAGAACACGGGCTTCCAACTGCGCCTCAAGGCTCAGCGGGACGTGAACGGCCATCTGGTCACCGTCGAAGTCGGCGTTAAAGGCCGAACAGACCAGCGGGTGCAGCTGGATGGCTTTACCTTCGATCAGGACCGGCTCGAACGCCTGAATGCCAAGACGGTGCAGCGTCGGCGCACGGTTCAGCATGACAGGGTGTTCGCGGATCACCTCGTCGAGGATATCCCAAACTTCGGGACGCTCTTTTTCGACTAGTTTCTTCGCCTGTTTCACGGTCGAAGACAGACCCTTGGCTTCAAGGCGCGAGTAGATGAACGGCTTGAACAGCTCCAGCGCCATCTTCTTGGGCAGACCACACTGGTGCAGCTTGAGTTCCGGACCGGTCACAATGACCGAACGGCCCGAGAAGTCGACCCGCTTACCCAGAAGGTTCTGACGGAAGCGACCTTGCTTACCTTTCAGCATGTCCGACAGCGATTTCAGCGGACGCTTGTTGGCGCCGGTGATCACGCGGCCACGACGGCCGTTGTCGAACAGAGCATCCACGGATTCCTGCAGCATCCGCTTTTCGTTGCGGACGATGATGTCAGGCGCGCGCAGTTCGATCAGACGCTTCAGACGGTTGTTCCGGTTGATGACGCGGCGATACAGATCGTTCAGATCCGAAGTCGCAAAACGGCCACCATCCAGCGGAACCAGCGGACGCAGTTCCGGCGGGATAACCGGGATCACGGTCATCACCATCCACTCGGGACGGTTGCCCGACTCGAGGAAGGATTCAACAACCTTCAGACGCTTGATGATTTTCTTGGGCTTCAGCTCGCCGGTCGCTTCGGCCAGATCAGCGCGCAACTGCTCGGCTTCGGCTTCCAGATCGATCTGGGCCAGCATCTCACGGATGGCTTCGGCACCGATATTGGCGGTGAACGCGTCCATGCCATAGGCATCCTGCGCGTCCATGTACTCTTCTTCGGTCAGCATCTGGCCGTAGGTCAGGTCGGTCAGACCGGGCTCGATAACGACATAGTTTTCAAAGTACAGAACGCGTTCCAGATCGCGCAGCGTCATGTCCAGCATCAGACCGATGCGGGACGGCAGCGATTTCAGGAACCAGATATGCGCAACAGGCGCGGCCAGTTCGATATGGCCCATACGCTCACGGCGGACTTTCTGCAGGGTGACTTCCACACCGCATTTCTCGCAGACAACGCCGCGATACTTCATCCGCTTATATTTGCCGCACAGACATTCGTAATCTTTGATCGGGCCAAAGATACGCGCGCAGAACAGACCGTCACGCTCGGGCTTGAACGTCCGGTAGTTGATGGTTTCGGGTTTCTTGATCTCGCCATAGGACCAAGACAGGATCCGCTCGGGCGACGCCAGCGAGACCTTGATCTCGTCAAAGACCTTAGGGGGCGTCAGCGGGTTGAACGGGTTGTTGGTGATTTCCTGGTTCATTTGTTACCTCAAATCTTGCGGAAGGGGGGACGGGAGAAAGGGCAGCGCCCTTACTCCTCAACCTCCGCATCCAGGAGTTCCATATTCAGGCCGAGGCCACGGACTTCTTTCACCAGAACGTTGAACGATTCCGGTACGCCCGCTTCAAAGTTATCCTCGCCCTTGACGATCGACTCATAGACCTTGGTCCGGCCGGCGACGTCATCCGATTTCACGGTGAGCATCTCTTGCAGGGTGTAGGCGGCGCCGTAAGCTTCCAGAGCCCAGACTTCCATCTCACCAAAGCGCTGACCACCGAACTGCGCCTTACCACCCAGCGGCTGCTGGGTAACCAGACTGTACGGCCCGGTCGAACGCGCGTGGATCTTGTCATCCACCAGGTGGTGCAGTTTCAGCAGGTACTTGATGCCCACGGTCACCGGACGTGCAAATTGCTCACCGGTACGACCGTCGAACAGAACCGACTGCCCGCTTTCCGAGAAGCCCGCACGCACCAGCGCGTCGTTGACGTCAGCCTCTTTGGCGCCGTCGAAGACCGGGGTTGCGATCGGAACACCACGGGTCACATTCCCCGCAGCCTCGATCAGACCATCCTCGTCCAGACCGGTGATGCCTTCTTCGTAGACATTCTCACCATAGGCCAGCTTCATCGCTTCGCGCACCGGGGTCAGATCGCCGGAACGGCGGTATTCACCCAGAGCGTCATCGATGTTCAGACCCAGGCCGCGCGCGGCCCAACCCATGTGGGTTTCGAGGATCTGACCAACGTTCATACGCGAAGGCACACCCAGGGGGTTCAGACAGAAGTCAACCGGAGTACCATCGGCCAGGAACGGCATGTCTTCCATCGGAACAACCTTGGAGATCACACCTTTGTTCCCGTGACGACCGGCCATCTTATCGCCCGGCTGCAGCTTACGCTTCACGGCGATGAAGACTTTAACCATCTTCATCACACCCGGCGGCAGGTCGTCGCCACGACGGACCTTCTCGACCTTGTCCTCGAAACGAGCGTCCAGTGCACGCTTTTGCACTTCGTACTGCTCGTTCAGAGCCTCAACGATCTGTGCGTCCTGCTCGCCTTCCAGCGCCAGCTGCCACCACTGACCACGGGTCAGGGTTTCCAGCAGCTCCTCGGTGATCACCGACCCTGCCTTGACGCCTTTCGGGCCTTTGACAGCGGTTTTACCAAGGATCAGGCCTTGCAGGCGCGCATAGATGTTGCGGTCCAGGATCGCCAGCTCGTCGTCCCGGTCACGGGCCAGACGTTCGACTTCCTCACGCTCGATCTGCAGCGCACGCTCGTCTTTCTCGACGCCGTGACGGTTGAAGACGCGAACCTCAACGACCGTACCGTAGTCGCCCGGCTTCACGCGCAGCGAAGTGTCACGCACGTCGGATGCTTTTTCACCAAAGATGGCGCGCAGCAGCTTTTCTTCCGGGGTCATCGGGCTTTCGCCCTTCGGAGTGATCTTGCCGACCAGAATATCGCCCGGCTCAACATCCGCACCGATGTAAACAATGCCCGCCTCGTCGAGGTTGCGCAGCGCTTCTTCACCGACGTTCGGGATGTCGCGGGTGATCTCTTCCGGACCCAGCTTGGTATCACGGGCGGCGACTTCGAATTCCTCGATATGGACCGAGGTAAAGACGTCATCACGCGCGATACGTTCCGAGATCAGGATCGAGTCTTCGTAGTTGTAGCCGTTCCACGGCATGAACGCGACGACCACGTTCTTACCAAGCGCCAGTTCACCCATATCGGTCGACGGACCATCGGCAATGACCTCGCCCTTCTGGACGGTGTCACCCACCTTGATCAGCGGACGCTGGTTGATGCAGGTGTTCTGGTTCGAACGCTGGAACTTGCGCAGACGATAGATGTCAACGCCAGCGTCGCCCAGTTCCAGATCTTCGGTGGCGCGGATAACGATACGCTGGGCATCGACCTGGTCGATGATACCGGCGCGTTTCGCCTGAATCGCAGCACCCGAGTCGATCGCAACCTTTTCCTCGATCCCGGTTCCGACCAGCGGCGCTTCGGCGCGCAGCAGCGGAACCGCCTGACGTTGCATGTTCGAGCCCATCAGAGCGCGGTTGGCGTCGTCATTTTCAAGGAACGGGATCAACGATGCAGCAACCGATACCAGCTGTTTCGGCGACACGTCGATCAGGTCAACATTCTCACGCGGAGCCAGAGTGTAGTCACCGGCCTGACGGGTCGAAACCAGATCGTTGATGAACTTGCCATCAGCATCCAGCGTCGCGTTCGCCTGCGCCACGGTGTGACGCATTTCCTCGGTCGCGGACATGTAGTGAACCTCATCGGTCACCTCGGCGTCTTTGACGACGCGGTACGGTGTTTCGATGAAGCCATACTTGTTCACGCGGGCAAAGGTCGCCAGCGAGTTGATCAGACCGATGTTCGGACCTTCGGGCGTTTCAATCGGGCACATCCGGCCATAGTGGGTCGGGTGTACGTCGCGCACCTCAAAGCCTGCACGCTCACGTGTCAGACCACCGGGGCCAAGCGCCGAGAGGCGGCGTTTGTGGGTGACTTCCGACAGCGGGTTGGTCTGGTCCATGAACTGCGACAGCTGCGACGAGCCGAAGAATTCGCGAACAGCAGCCGCAGCGGGTTTCGCGTTGATCAAGTCCTGAGGCATGACGGTGTCGATTTCGACCGACGACATACGCTCTTTGATCGCGCGCTCCATGCGCAGCAGGCCAACGCGGTACTGGTTTTCCATCAGTTCGCCGACCGAACGCACACGACGGTTTCCGAGGTGGTCGATATCGTCGATGTCACCTTTACCGTCACGCAGTTCCACCAGTGCCTTGATGCAGGCCACGATGTCTTCGCGGCGCAGGGTGCGCAGAGTGTCGGGCGCATCCAGAGCCAGACGCATGTTCATCTTCACGCGACCAACGGCGGACAGGTCATAACGCTCGCTGTCGAAGAACAGTGTGTCGAACAGAGCCGACGCAGCTTCGACGGTGGGCGGCTCACCCGGGCGCATGACGCGGTAGATGTCCATGAGCGCGCTTTCGCGGTTCATGTTCTTGTCCTGCGCCATGGTGTTGCGCATGTACGGACCAACATTGACGTTGTCGATGTCCAGAACCGGAATGTCGGTGATGCCCGCGTCGATCAACTCTTTCGCGGTGCCGCCGATCAGATCGCCGTCCTTGTCATATTCCAGCGTCAGCTCGTCACCGGCCTCGACATAGATCGCACCGGTTTCTTCGTTGATGATGTCCTTGGCGACGTATTTGCCAACGATGTGATCGAACGGAACCAGCAGGTCGGTGACGGTGCCTTCGTCGATCAGCTTCTTGACCGCGCGCGGAGTGACTTTCTTGCCCGCTTCGGCAATCACTTCACCAGATTTGGCGTCAACCAGATCATAGGTCGGACGGGTGCCGCGTACACGCTCGGGGAAGAACGGTGTGACCCAGCCCTTCTTCTTATCCAGCTTGTAGGACACGGTGTTGTAATACGCGTCCATGATCGCTTCCTGATCCAGACCCAATGCATACAGCAGGGTCGTCACAGGCAGTTTGCGGCGACGGTCGATACGGGCGAAGACGATGTCTTTAGCGTCGAACTCAAAGTCCAGCCAGCTGCCGCGATACGGGATGATGCGGCAGGCAAACAGCAGTTTGCCCGAGGAATGGGTTTTGCCCTTGTCGTGGTCAAAGAACACACCGGGCGAGCGGTGCATCTGGGACACGATCACACGCTCGGTGCCGTTCACGATGAACGTTCCGTTCGGTGTCATCAGGGGCATGTCGCCCATGAACACGTCCTGTTCCTTGATGTCTTTGACCGATTTCGCGCCGGTGTCCTCATCGACATCAAACACGATCAGACGCAGAGTGACCTTCAACGGCGCGCTGTAGGTCATGTCGCGCTGCATGCACTCTTCGACGTCGTATTTCGGTTTTTCCAGATCGTATTTCACGAACTCCAGAACGGAGGTTTCGTTGAAATCCTTGATCGGGAAAACCGACTGGAACACACCGTTGATGCCTTCGCCGTCCGTGGGCTGTTCTGCATCGCCGGAGCGCAGGAAAAGATCATAAGAAGATTTCTGTACCTCAATGAGGTTCGGCATCTCCAGCACTTCGCGGATTTTGCCGTAATATTTACGAAGACGTTTCTGGCCAAGGAACGTTTGAGCCATGTCAGATGTCACCTTTCGATGTTCTCAGCGGGCAAAGACACCGTCGGGCCCCGGCATCTTGCACATTCGAGACGACACGCCCGGATCAATTCGTGGCCACCGTCCCGAAGGCGGCCTCCCGATCCGAAAACCGTGTCTTAGAAAACGCCCCACGAATTGAGGCCCTTTCTAAGACAGGTTCGGCTGGACCCGGATTTCTCCGGACCCAGCCAAATTTTTCGGCGCATCAGCGATGCGCCAGAGACTAAGCTTAGGCCAGTTCGACTTCGGCGCCAGCTGCTTCCAGCTTGGCTTTGACGTCTTCTGCTTCTGCTTTGTCCACGCCTTCTTTGATCTTGCCGCCGGCTTCGACCAGTTCCTTGGCTTCTTTCAGGCCCAGGCCGGTGATGCCGCGAACTTCTTTGATGACGTTGATTTTCGATGCGCCGGCGTTCTTCAGAACGACGTCGAATTCGGTTTTTTCTTCCTCAGCTGCACCGCCGGCGTCGCCACCAGCAGCCATGACAACTGCGCCGCCTGCTGCGGGCTCGATGCCGTATTCGTCTTTGAGGATGGTTTTCAGTTCTTGTGCTTCCAGCAGGGTCAGACCCACGATGCTTTCTGCGAGTGCTTTCAGATCAGCCATTTTATCAGCTCTTTCCGTTTACAGTGTGTGTTCCAACGTCAGGGGGTATCCCCTACGCAGATCATTCAGTGCCAACCGCTTACGCAGCTTCCGCCTTCTCTTCGATGGTGGAAAGGATGCTTGCGATGTTGCTTGCAGGTGCGCCAATTGCACCGGCGATGTTCGAAGCAGGCGCGCCAAGCATACCAGCGATCGTAGCAATAAGCTCTTCACGCGACGGCATTTTCGACACGGCTGTAACACCAGCCCGGTCCAGAGCGTTCTCGCCCATTGCACCGCCAAGGATTTCGAACTTTTGGTTCTCTTTGGCGAAGTCCTCGGCCACCTTGGCTGCTGCCACGGGGTCCTCGGAATAGGTCAGAACGGTCATCCCTGTCAGCAGGTCGGCCATGCTTTCACACGGCTTACCCTCAAGGGCGATTTTGGCGAGCCTGTTCTTGGCAACACGCACGGAGCCGCCCGCGTCACGAGCACGTGCGCGAAGGTCCTGCATCTCGGCAACTGTCAGACCGGCGTAGTGAGCAACCACTACGACGCCAGAGCTTTCGAAGATTTGGCCGAGTTCCTCGACCACTTTCTCTTTCTGGGCTCTATCCACAGTTCTCTCCAAGTTTGGGGCGATCACTCACCCCGGCTCATATTTGCCGAGGGGTTAACCCCGGCGTTCAGGTCCGTTGTTACGGGATTGGCCAAAATGCGCCCGAGGGTGGGACCCTCAGAATTCTTTGGTCTTACCCGTCTCAGGCAGGGAATTAAGGCGCCATATGGCACCACCCACCGTCTTGGACGAAACGAAATAAAGCGCACGACGAATCGCACGCTTTACTTCGCAGCCTTACTTAGGGCAGATGGCGGGGGTTTCCAAGGGGTAAATTGCCCCTATTTGCACTTGCGGCATCAAGGCGGAATACGCCCTTTGTATGCGGGACGATCTGCCCAGGGGTCAATAGACGCCAGCAATATCATTGACAGTGGGTTTCAGCTACGGTCACCTCCGGTATGAATGCCCGAAAACACTCCGGACTTGAGGCAAAATGACAGCGGTTACTCTGGAAGAATTCGACAAGGCCAGCGCCTGCGCCAATGAGTTGGCGCAGTCCTGTTTCGACACGCCCATCACTCAGATCCGCTTTAACTGCCGCTCCCATGCCTTTCCCAATACCCGTCTGGTTTGGAAGGTCGAAACATCGAACCGTTCCTACGCGTTAAAGCTTGATACCTTGTCGCCTGAAACGGGACGCCTGCGTAAAGAGTTCGACCTGCTGGTGCAACTGACCGAACACTTCAAGACGTCCAAAAACAACCGGGTCGTCCGCCCCGTCTACATGTCGCCAGGAGGCGCGTTCATGGTGACCGAGTTTGTAGAACGCCCAACCGCGACGGATATCATCTACAACAGCGACGATGACGCCCAGGTGGCCCAAGTCTATCGACGGGCGGGGTCGTGGCTGCATGACCTGCACGGGGTTCAAAACGCCACGGACTACGCGTTTCGGCCGCGTTGGATGATCGACAGCATACGCGAGCAGTCCACCCAAGTGCCCTCGCACGTCTCGGACATCAGCCAGCCTATGGTCGAGGAATTTCTGGCCGAAGTCCCATCCTTGAAAAACCGCCCTGACCTGCGTGTGTTTTCCCATGGGGATTTTCACGGCCTGAACCTGATCATGGGCCAAGGCACCGCCATCGGGCTGGATTTCACCGAGGCCCGCGACAAGCTGGCCGTCTATGATATCGTCGACTTTTTGAAGGCGGATATCTTCCGGGACGGGGCCAATAGGGACATCGATCGAAGCGGCGTTCTGACCCGCAACAAAGAGATGTTCTTCCGCCAGTATCGCCACCCGATCGACACTCAGATCCTCGATTGCTGCCTGCGGGGCCGATTACTGAAGGACTGGCTGCGCCTCTGGCAACCCGACATCACCTGCAGCGAGTTCGAACTGCGCAAACGCGACCGACTGCAATTGCGCCTGCAACAGGCCTTTCGCTAAGGCAGCAAAAAACCCGAGCAGCTTGCGCTACTCGGGTTTCAAGGATTTCTACGTCTGCGTTAAGGCTTATTCGCCTGCAGCAGCCGCCACGTCCAGCGTCACACCCGGGCCCATGGTCGAGCTCAGCGCGATCTTCTTCATGTAAGTACCTTTCGCGCCCGACGGCTTGGCTTTCGCAACAGCCGAGATAAAGGCACGGACGTTTTCGGCCAGCTTGGCTTCGTCGAAGGACGCTTTGCCAACACCTGCGTGCACAACGCCACCTTTTTCAGCTTTGAACTGAACTTCACCACCTTTGGCTGCTTCCACGGCCGCTTTCACGTCCATGGTCACGGTGCCAACTTTGGGGTTCGGCATCAGGTTGCGCGGGCCCAGAACTTTACCTAGACGACCAACGATCGGCATCATGTCAGGGGTCGCGATGCAGCGATCGAATTCGATGGTGCCGCCCTGAATAGTTTCCATCAAGTCTTCTGCGCCAACGATGTCTGCGCCAGCTTCTTTCGCTTCGTCTGCCTTGGGGCCACGCGCGAATACAGCAACGCGCATCGCCTTACCGGTGCCGTTCGGCAGGCCAACGACGCCACGAACCATCTGGTCTGCGTGACGGGTGTCAACGCCCAGGTTCATCGCGATTTCGATGGTCTCGTCAAACTTCGAGGTGGCGTTGCCTTTTACCAGGGCAACTGCTTCTTCAACCGACAGGTTTTCCTTGCCGGCGACAGCTTCGCGCGCAGCGCGGGTACGTTTACCGAGTTTTGCCATCTTACTTCACCTCGATGCCCATAGAGCGGGCCGAGCCCAGGATGATCTGCATTGCGCCTTCGACGTCGTTGGCGTTCAGATCTTTCATTTTGGCTTCGGCGATTTCGCGAACCTGCTTGGTGGTTACGGTGGCCACAGTCTCACGACCGGGGTTCTCCGCGCCACGAGGGCGGTTACGCTTGCCAACCGGCTTCAGACCAGCTGCTTTTTTCAGGTAATAAGACGCGGGCGGCGTCTTGATGTCCATTGTGAAGGACTTGTCCTGATAGTAGGTGATCACGGTCGGGCAAGGAGCGCCTTGCTCCATGTCTGCGGTCTTGGCGTTGAACGCCTTGCAGAATTCCATGATGTTGATGCCGCGCTGACCCAGCGCCGGACCAACTGGAGGCGACGGGTTCGCCTGACCTGCAGGAACCTGCAGTTTCATTGTACCAGCAAGCTTCTTAGCCATTTGGTTTTCCTTTCAACGTAGGCAGGACGCGTCCCACCCGGTTTATGTTGCGTGGTCCGATCCGGGATCGCGATCCCTGAAACCTCCCACGAGAGAATCTCGCCCGAAGACGATAGAGGCGGCGTGTAAAGGGGAATGAGTGGGTTGGCAAGGGCATTGCGAATATCCACTCACGTACATCTAAACCGAACTCACAGTAGGGAATTCCAGCATCGCGCCAAATCTACTTCTGATTGAAGATTGCGGATAATCAATCAAACCATTTGCAAAAGGCAGCTTTTGTTCCCTCTGAATTCACCCACCGTCTTTTCGATTGCTCTAGCAGGCATCGCGTTGATTTCCGCGATAGCGTTTCGATTTGATTGGCGAGTTCGCGCTCCGCTCATGCTCGCTTCAATTGCCCTTCCCACGGGCTTCTTGGTGTACCACCCGATAGCGGGTCAATATGCTGGGCTAGGGTACCTCATTGTCATCCTGTCTTGCCTTGCCATGTTTGCACTTGGTGCCGGCTGGGGCAGTGTCATGAGACTTTCGCGAGTTTCTCCGATCATATCCGTTTCAGCTCCGGTCATTGCAGCCTGCGCATATACGGGTCACGCCCTTTGGCTTCAGCACGTGCCAAAGGATTGCCTTAACGAAGACCTGCATGTTCGCATTGCTGGTGAAGTTGTAGTTCTACCACTGGAACTAAAACCCCGCCTCAAAATTGGGAATTCCGCAACCCATTTCGGAAGGATGGACCATAAATCTGGTTTTTCGAAAATATGCAGACTTAGCCAAAACGGCGCACGAGCTATTGATATGGACGTGGTGTGGATAAACCCCGCATCCAATCATGCGGCTCTGACTTCTCTCTGTGAGGGCATTGATGAGCCTGAGTGGTGCGGTCGCTATTCCTCGTATCCGTACCGCCACGTGGGAAAGGTGCTGTTTGCGACTGAGGATGAACTTGGCTTTCCCAAACCGTATTGGAAAGAAGGAGGGTCGTTGAAGAAAGAACGCCAAGGCGATCTGAACAAAGGCTCAATTTGTCTATTGTCAGACGTAGGGACAAAAACTCAATGCTGGGCTTGGCAGCCGTTTGGTGAAGGGTCGCGATTGACGGTCAGCACAAACAATCTTGACCCAATTTTTGTTGACATGCCCGTTGATGAAGCTCGCAATATGGCTCTTCAAGCCCTCAACACAACTCTCTCCATAGTCCAGCCGTAGGCTACCCGTGTGACTTGCGACACAGCAACCAAACCCAAGTAGTCCGAGGAAATGAAAACGCCCCAGTGTCTGTGGCACCGCGGCGTCTGGAATTCTCCGAGAAGGTAATCAGCCCTGCTTGGTAACCTGCGTAAAGTCCAACTCGACCGGCGTTTCCCGACCAAAGATCGAAACCGAGACCTTCAGCTTCTGGTTCTCGTCGTCCACGCCCTCGACCATGCCGTCGAAATCTTCGAACGGGCCGTCGTTGACCTTGACCTTCTCGCCGACCTCGAAGCTGATCATCAGCTTAGGCGCTTCTTCACCTTCCTGAACGCGGTTCAGGATCTGGTTCACTTCTGCGTCGCGCATCGGCATCGGGCGGCCTTGGGGACCAAGGAAACCGGTGACGCGGTTGATCGAGTTGATCAGGTGATAGCCCTGATCCGACATTTCCATATGCACCAGAACGTAACCGGGCATAAAGCGGCGTTCGGTGGTGACTTTCTTGCCGCGACGGACTTCGATCACCTCTTCGGTGGGGACCAGTACTTCGTCGATATCGTCCTCAAGGCCCTGTTCAGCCACCGACGTGCGGATCTGCTCTGCGATCTTCTTTTCAAAATTCGAAAGAACGCTGACCGAGTACCACCGTTTCGCCATGAACCTGTCGTCCTTGTTTGCCTTGGGCCAAGCCTCGCATTGCGGGTTCGCCCTGTATTGAAATCCTGTCGCGGCATGCCCGCGTGTTCCGGAATAAAAAGCGGCGCGCAGCCCGAATCGCCACACGCCCATTCCGAATAGTTCCGTGTGAACTACTCTGAGATTCCGCGCTGTGCAAGGGGGGCTGCGGTGTTTCCGCGCCTGAGTGCTGTTAGCTGAACGCGCCCAGGATCAGTTGCAAGCCGCCACGAATGCCCAGATCGACCAAAGCAAAGAATACAGCGGTCAGAGCAGCCATGATGAACACCATGACCGTGGTCAACAGCACCTCGCGCCGGGTCGGCCAGACGACCTTGGAAACTTCGGCTCGAACTTGCTGAATAAACTGGATCGGGTTGGTGGTGGCCATTTGGCGGGTTCTCTCTGCTTGCGGATAGGCCGGACATAGCCGGGCATTGCGGCAATTTCAAGGGCGGTTGGGATCAACTGTGATTTTGCATCCTCAGCCAGCTACTGCTTGGGCTTGTCATCCCATTCATCGCTGAGGATACGACGCGCATCGCCCTCGGGGTCCTCGTATTGGTTCGAGCGGACCGTGTAGACAAAAGCAACCAGGCCAATTCCGCCCAGAAACAGGGAAATCGGGATCAGATAGGCGAGCACTTCCATAACAGTTACCTCAGCCGCAGGGCATTCAAAGATACGGTAATCGACGAGGTCGACATCGCCAACGCCGCGATCAAAGGCGTGGCAAGCCCAATAACCGCCAGCGGCACCGCAATCACGTTGTAGACGGTCGCAATGCGGAAGTTCTCGCGAATCCGTTTTGTGGCTTTGACGGCAGTGTCACAGGCATCGGCGATGGGGGACAGGTCCGTCCCCAACAGAACGATATCGGACGCAACGCGCGCCGCATCCAGGGCGGAGGCCGGTGAGATAGACACATGCGCCGCCGCAAGGGCTGCCGTATCATTCAGACCATCGCCCACCATAAGGACCTTGTGGCCCCGTTCGCTGAGCTCCTGAATGCGCTGCGCTTTGTCCTGAGGCAGCGCTTCGGCAATCCAGTTCTCGATCCCCAGCTTCTCGGCCAGAGCTTTCACGGCACCCGTCGAATCGCCTGAAATCAGGATCACCTGCTTTCCGGCCTTGGCGAAGTCCGAGACGGCCTCGGCCGCGCCTGGTCGCAGGGCATCGGTGAATCGGAAGGCCACCGGCGTGTTCGATCCAACCGACAGCCAGGCGGAGGTCTCGACCCCTTGTTCCGCACCAACCCAAGCCGCGCGTCCAAGGCGCACGCGCTGGTTTCGATACTGGGCCTCGGTGCCATAGCCCGGAACCTCGGTGATATTTCGCAGCGTCGCGGGTTTGATCCCGGCCTCACGCGCTGCTTTGGCCAGAGCGACCGACAAGGGATGCGCCGATGCCTCGGCCAGAGCCAGTGCGATTTCAAGGTCGGCCGTGCTGTGATCGCCCAGATTGGTCACCTCGGGCGCGCCGGAGGTCAGAGTGCCGGTTTTGTCGAAGACAACCGTGTCGACCTCGGCCAAACGCTCCAGAGCAGTGGCGTGTTTGATCAACATTCCCTTGCGGAACAACCGGCCCGAGGCCGCCGTAGTCACCGCAGGAACCGCCAGCCCCAGCGCACACGGGCAAGTGATAATCAGCACCGCTGCCGCGATATTAAGGGCCGTGCGCATGTCGCCGGAATAGATGTACCAGCCCACAAAGCTGAGCGCCGACAGGATGTGAACGCCGGGGGCGTAAAGCTTGGCCGCTTTGTCCGCTAGCGAGGTGTATCTAGACCGGCCGGATTCGGCGATGGCCACGAGATCAGCCATACGATGGAGGGATGTATCTTCGCCAACCGCCGTGGCGCGGATGGTCAGAGGGCCGGTCAGGTTGACCTCGCCAGCGCTGACGATCTGGCCTGCCTCAGCAAATACTGGCAGGGTCTCACCCGTCAGCAGGGAGCGGTCCAATTCAGACTGGCCTGAGACAATCTGGCCATCCACCGGCATCCGCCCTCCGGGCCGCACAAGGATCAGGTCTCCGACGGCCAGGGCGGATACAGCGACCTCTTCTTCAGAGCCGTCGATCAGCCGAAGGGCACGAGGGACTTCTAGCGCTGTCAGCTCCTCAGCCGCGGACCGCGCGGCGGCGCGGGTGCGGTAGTCTAAGTATCGACCTGCCAGCAGAAAGAAGGTCAGCGTCAGGGCGGCATCGAAATAGGCATGCTCGCCGCTGAGTGCTGTTTCCCAAAGCGACGTCACCAGCGCCAGCAGGATCGCCAGAACGATCGGCACGTCCATGTTCAGCCGACGCACGCGAAGGGCTGACCATGCATTGGCAAAGAAGGGCTGCGCCGAAAAGGCAATCGCAGGCAGGGCGATCGCGGCAGAAATCCAGTGGAACATATCCCGCGTCGCATCCGTCGCCCCCGACCAGACCGAGACCGACAACAGCATCACGTTCATCGAGGCAAACCCGGCCACCGCCAAGCGCATCAGCAGATCACGCCCAGCCTTGTCTGCACTGGTGGCCGACAGGGCTCCGGCGTCTAGCTCATGCGCTTCATAACCCGCGCGCTCCAACACCGGGATCAGATCAGCAGCCCGCATTTCAGGCGCGGCTTTGATCATCGCACGCTTCAGGGTCAGGTTGACGCGCGCGTCCTCGACCCCGGGATGGGCGTTCAAAGCCCGCTCGACATTGGCGATACAAGCCGAGCAATGGATGCCGGGCAGAGACAACGC
Organism: Ruegeria sp. C8; assembly: GCF_056537565.1. Taxonomy (NCBI): domain Bacteria; kingdom Pseudomonadati; phylum Pseudomonadota; class Alphaproteobacteria; order Rhodobacterales; family Roseobacteraceae; genus Ruegeria; species Ruegeria sp. C8. Next base: position 28,651 of record NZ_JBQFRV010000025.1, on the reverse strand, counting down.
GATCTGAACATCCTCAGGGATCGGCCGCGCAGCTTCCGCCGGGGCGGCGACACACCCCGGACAAGCCGCCGTGCCTGAGGATAGCTGAACCGTCACCGCCCTACCCTTTCACGTACAGGGGTACCCGCTGAGCGAACTCGGCCCCTGAATGATCGCGGGCGACCAGGCGGATGTTCCAGTTCCCCTTTCCCAGCGTCGCAGGCGTTGCATAGGCAAGCCCGTCAAAGGTGAAATCGGGCGAGAAATCATCGCGCACATGAGTTGCACGGCCCACGACGGCCTGCAACTCGGCCACTTGCACTGGCGCGCCAGTGGTATCGGTGATGTGCAGGATCAGCAGACCGCCCGTGTTTTCTGCGCGCACCTCCCAGCCCAACGCCTGATGCTCCTTCAGACGGTCGTTGAACTCCTGACTTGCAACGTAGGAGTTTTTGACCTCCAGCCCCGGGAAGGTTTTGACCGCGCTATAGGCCAGGATCAGGTTCACCGTGATGATCACACCAAAGGCACATACGAACACCGCAAGGGCGTGTTTACCGGTGAATTTCCGCTCGGACATGATCAGTTCCCTCGTCCGTTGAAGCTTGTGTCTTTATTGGCGCGTTCGCCGCTGTCGATATCCTCAACCCAGATCCGGACGGCGGACGTATCCGCACGCGCAGGCCCCGTGTCAGGCGCCGCCGTAATGTAGACGCGTACCAGTTGCGCGGTATCGGGGGCTACAGTTACAGTTTGCCCGTCAACGCCTTCGATTTCCAGTAGCATGGCCGGATCGCCGGTCAGAGACAGATTGAACGGACGTTCTTCGCCATGTTTGTTGCGCAGGCGCACGTCGTAAGTGTTGCGGATGGTGCCATCCGACATAGTAACAAAGGTCGGATTGCGCACAGGCGCGACCGTCAGGTCGATATCGGACCGGATGAACAGGGCAAACAGCAGCGCGAACCCGACCAGAGACCACAACGCGGTATACATGATCGTGCGGGGACGCAGGATGTGTTTCCAGATATTCTTGGGTGGCTGACCTGCGCGTTCATGCGCCTCATCACTCAGCGCCATATAGTCGATCAAACCCCGAGGTTTGCCGATCTTGGCCATCATGTCGTCGCAGGCGTCGATGCAAAGGGCGCAGGTGATGCACTCCAACTGCTGACCATCGCGAATGTCAATACCAACGGGGCAGACATTCACGCAGGCCATGCAGTCGATGCAATCGCCCAGCTCGGAATCGGCCGTGCGCTTACCTTTGCCGCGCGGCTCGCCGCGCCATTCACGGTAGCCGACGACCAGAGTGTCCTCGTCCATCATCGCCGCCTGAATGCGTGGCCATGGGCAGGCATAGATGCAGATCTGTTCGCGCGCGAAGCCACCAAACAAGAAAGTGGTGCCGGTCAGGATCAACATGGTCGTGTAGGCAACAGGGTGTGCGTTGCCGGTCACCAGATCACGCAGAAGGGTCGGCGCGTCGGCAAAGTAGAAGACCCACGCTCCGCCGGTTGCGAGGCCGATCAGGAACCAAGCGGTCCACTTCGTCAGACGCAAACGGGCCTTGCGGAGGTCCATCTTCTCTTGCCGGTGCAGGCGTAAGCGGGCATTGCGGTCGCCCTCGATCCAGCGTTCGACCAGAATGAACAGGTCGGTCCAGACGGTCTGCGGGCAGGCATATCCGCACCACACCCGGCCCAAGGCCGATGTGAACAGGAAAAGCCCAAGACCGGCCATGATCAGAAGGCCCGCAACAAAGTAGAATTCGTGCGGCCAAATCTCGATCCAAAAGAAATAGAAGCGGCGGTTGGCCAGGTCCAGCAGCACAGCCTGATCCGGCAGGCTGGGCCCTCGGTCCCATCTGATCCAAGGGGTGACGTAGTAGATCCCCAAGGTCACAATCAGGATAATCCATTTCAGGTTCCGGAACGGACCTGAGACACGCCGAGGAAAGATAGGTTCTCGGGCGGCATACAAGCTGGGGGCGGGATCGGAATCGCTCACTGGCTGGCTCCAAGGATGGGTCTTATGGAAGTGTGTTCTTCCAGATCATGGACGCGCAAACATTGACATGGGTCAAAACGCGCATCGGACAAACACCTTTTACCGCGCGTCACCCGCCTGCCGCCTCAACCAGCTGTCAAATGTCTTTACCGCCGGTCTTAGAGGCGTTTTGGCCGTCAAAACGTGGTATCCGCTGCTTTCAGGCTCAGTATGGAGCTCGACAAGGCGGCCCGCTTTGATATCCTGCTCGACGAAATGTCGCACCGTGGCTGTGACACCCTGCCCTGCCCGCAGCCCTTCAAGCAGCAAGGTCCCCGGCAGCGAGATGCGCCGCCCCTGAGGCGGGTGATCAACTCCACGTCTGGCCAGCCAGGTCGAGGCCTCGGTGGTGCCAAACTCTTCCAGCCAAGGCAGCTGGCTCAACTCTTCCGGTGTCCAATCCGACCGACCGCCCAGCAGGCTAGGGGCCGCAACCACAACAAAAGGGGTTTCCAGCAGCATTTCGCAGTCCACACCGGGCCACCCCCCGGACCCGTATCTGATCGCAACATCGACGCCGCCTGGTGTGAGTTCCACCAGATGCGGAGAAGGATCGATCGTCAGGCTGATTTCAGGGTATTTGGCCTGAAATTCCGGCAGTCGCGGCATCAACCACGAGGCGGCGAAGGTTGGTGTCAGCGACACATGAACCGGACGGGCGCCACCCGCGCTCATCACCTCTTCCACGGCAGCGCCGATTGAACCGAACCCAAGCTGCACCGCACGCGCCAGATGCGCGCCTTCGGCTGTTAGGGAGAGGGACTTTCCGTCGCGCCGGACCAGAGCCACACCCATGTGCTTCTCCAACACACGCAACTGCTGGCTTATGGCAGCATGGCTCACATTCAGCGCCTCTCCGGCCTGCACCACACCACCCTTCTCAGCAAGAGCCGAAAAAGCGCGAAGGGACGAGAGAGGAGGCAGTTTCAACCAGTTCATATGTAATCCCAGCTTACATATAGAAATAACAATTGGCTCGCATCCTGTACAGGGAAACATCATCCTAGACGCATACAGAAAACGCGAAAGGAAAGCCCCATGCTGAGTGTTTTTGCGAAATCGTTCATGACAGCGACACGGATCAACGAGCCCAATCTCAGGGACGCACCGAAACCAACCCGCAACAAATCGCGCTGGTTGCCCGAGCATCATTGGTGGAGGAAACACCCGCGCACGGTCGATCTAGAGGACCTTTGAAACGCGGCCTGTTCTGGATTGGCCAATGGCTCTATGATGGTTCTGGAAATGATGGTTTTGGAAATAGGCACCGGCTGTTCAGGAAACGCGCGAACAGATGGAACAGCCGGTGCCGGGACCAAGGGGCAGCGAGCCGCCCCGAGGTATTCTTGTAGCCTTACTGACCGCCACCCAGTTGGTGGACATAGGCAGTCACGGCGCGGATCTGCGCCTCGGTCAGGCGGGTATCCCATGGGGGCATCACGCCAAAACGGCTGTAGGTCACCGTTTCAGTCAGGGCCTCTTCGCTGCCGCCATAGAGCCAGATGGCATCCGTCAGGTTCGGCGCGCCCTGGAAGACGTCGCCTTTGCCGTCCTCGCCGTGACAGGCGGCACAATTGTCTTCGAAGACAACCTTGCCTGCCTGCGCGGCCGCATCATCGGTCTGCGCATTGGTCAGCGACATCACGTACTGAACCACCTGAGTGATCTCTTCGCCTTCGAGGAGCTCACCAAAGGCCGGCATCTCGGAATAGCGCGCATCGTCGCTTTCCTCGTTCCGGATCCCATAGCTGACGGTGAAATGGATATCCTCCATCGTGCCACCCCACAGCCATGCATCATCCAGAAGGTTCGGGAAGCCAGCCGCGCCCTGCGCGCCCGAGCCGTGACACTGTGCACACCAGGTGCGGAACACAGCGCTGCCTGCGTTGACGGCATATTGCTGCAACTCAGGGTCAGCCGAAATCTCCTCAAGCGGGGTGTCCACCAGCTTGGCATTCCACGGAGCGTTGGCCTCTTCGAACGAGACCAGCTCTTGCTGGACTTCGGCCCGAGATGACCAACCCATGACGCCTGCCGTTGCCGACTGAACCAGTGGCCATGCGGGATACATGATCGTGTAAATTACACCCCAGAAGATCGTGGCGTAGAAGGTCCACAGCCACCAGCGGGGCATCGGGTTGTCAAATTCTTCGATGCCGTCCCAGCTGTGACCGGTTGTATTCGGGTCACCCGGCTGTTTTTCAGGTGTCTTAGTCATTTCCGCGCCTCCTCGGATGTGGCGGGTTGGTCTTGCTGCGGTGCAGGTGCATCGACGTGGCGGAAAGGGATGTTGGCGGTGTCGCTGTATTCCTTGCTGGCGCCTGGGCGGAACACCCAGACAATGATGCCAACGAAGAAGGCGAACAGCAAAAGCAACATCCAGCTATCTGCAAACTGCCTCAGGAGAGTATATTCTTCCATTGCTCCCTCCCTCAGCGGTTTGCGTCAGGCGTGAAGGTCGAGAAGTCGACCAGCGTGCCCAGCATCTGCAGATAGGCGATTAGCGCGTCAGCTTCGGTCAGGTCGGATTGACCATCGAAGTTGCGCACGTTGACCTTGTCACCGTAACGCTCCAGCAGCCCGTCATAGTCACTGTCGGGATCGGCCTGAGCGCGGAAGTCGGCTTGCGCGTTCTCCAGCATCTCGTCGGTGTAGGGTGTACCGACCACCGCGTTTGCCGCCATGATGTCGCCGATATACTTGCCATCGATCTTGCGGTTTTCGAGGAAGCCATATTTCGGCATCACCGATTCCGGCACGACCGATTGCGCGTCGCGCAGGTGGCGTACATGCCAATCGTCCGAGTAACGACCGCCGACACGCGCCAAATCAGGCCCGGTCCGCTTGGACCCCCACTGGAACGGATGGTCATACATCGACTCGGCCGCCAGCGAGTAATGGCCATAGCGTTCGACCTCGTCCCGCATGGGGCGGATCATCTGGCTGTGGCAGACATAGCAGCCTTCGCGGATGTAGATCTCGCGGCCCGCCATCTCGAGAGGCGTGTAAGGGCGCATGCCCTCCACCTTCTCGATTGTGTTCTCAAGATAGAACAGCGGGGTGATCTGAACGATGCCACCGATGGTCACGACCAGAAAGCTGAAGATCAGCAAAAGGGTCGCGTTGGTCTCAAGCACTTTGTGTTTGTCAAGAATTGCCATTGCTCCGGCCTCCTTTATTCAGCCGGGACTGCGACGGTCAGGCTGGCCTCTTTGGCCGGTGCCTTACGTACAGTCATCCACAGGTTGTAGCACATGATCACCGAGCCAGCGAGGAACAGAACCCCACCCAGACCACGAACCACATACATCGGGAACTTGGCGGCAACGGTGTCAGCGAACGAGTTCACCAGGAAGCCGTTGGCATCCACTTCGCGCCACATCAGGCCTTCCATGATACCGGTGACCCACATCGACGCGGCATAGAGAACGATACCGATCGTGGCGAGCCAGAAGTGCCAGCTGACCATCTGCAAGGAGTACAGACGCTCACGCTTCCACAGGACGGGCACCAGATAGTAAAGCGCACCAAAGGTGATCATGCCGTTCCAGCCCAGCGCGCCCGAGTGTACGTGACCAATGGTCCAGTCGGTGTAATGGCTGAGCGAGTTCACCGCACGGATCGACATCATCGGACCCTCAAAGGTGGACATGCCATAGAAGCCAACCGAGATGACCATCATACGGATGATTGGGTCGGTGCGCAGCTTGTCCCATGCGCCCGAGAGCGTCATCAGACCGTTGATCATACCACCCCAGGACGGCATCCACAGTACGATCGAGAACACCATGCCCAGCGTCGAGGCCCAGTCAGGCAACGCGGTATAGTGCAGGTGGTGCGGACCGGCCCAGATATACAGAAAGATCAGCGCCCAGAAGTGGATGATCGACAGCTTGTACGAGAATACGGGACGTTCGGCCTGTTTCGGGATGAAGTAGTACATCATGCCCAGGAAGCCCGCAGTCAGGAAGAAGCCCACAGCGTTGTGGCCATACCACCACTGGATCATAGCATCCTGTACGCCCGACCAGACGATAACCGATTTCGAACCCCAGATACTGACCGGGATGGTCATGTTGTTGACCAGGTGCAGCATCGCAACGGTCACGATAAAGGCCAGGTAGAACCAGTTGGCCACATAGATATGCGGCTCTTTCCGTTTGATGATCGTACCCAGATAGACAGCCAGATAGGCGACCCAGACGATGGTCAGCCACAGGTCCACATACCATTCAGGCTCGGCATATTCCTTGGACTGCGTGCCACCCAGAACATATCCGGTCGCTGCCAGAACGATGAACAGCTGATAGCCCCAGAACACGAACCAGGCCAGGTTTCCGCCCCAAAGGCGCGCCGCGCTGGTGCGCTGGACCACGTAGAAAGAGGTCGCGATCAGAGCGTTGCCCCCAAAGGCAAAAATCACCGCCGAGGTGTGCAGCGGACGCAACCGCCCAAAGTTCAGATAGCCCTGCGCCCATTCGAAGTTGAGCGTTGGAAATGCCAGCTGGAACGCAATAAAAGTTCCCGCCAGGAACCCGACCACGCCCCAGAAGGCAGTTGCGATCACGCCGTAGCGGATCACGCCGTCCATGTACTCGCCGGAGCGATCGACAAGAATATCTGGCTCATCCGTGTTTCGAAGCGTCCAGATGAACAGACCACCGGCGATGATCATCACCAGTATCGCATGCACCTGATACGCCAAATCGCGTGCATAATTGGACCCGATCGCGGCAAACAGCACGATCAGACCAAGCACGATCAGCTTGATGTAATTCGACATATTGCGTCCCTTTACCCTGCCCTGCGCGATTTACGTGCCGCACAGAACCTTTTTGACTGTGGTTCGTAATGTAGAAGAACGTCCTCTGCCGCTTTGATCTGAGTCAAGACAATCCGTTGTTTTCTGTGACACCCATAGTCAAGTGGAGGGGCGCTGGTCGCATTGGATCGGCTGCTCGAAAGACGAGGTCGATATGGCTTACAAATCAATTCTCACAATAATGACGGAAACTACGAATGCGCAGGCAGCACTGTCTCAGGCGGCGGCATTGGCCGAGGCGCAGGATGGTCATGCCGAGGCCTTGTGCCTGGGTGTCGATCGCAGTCAGACAGGGTATTACTACGCCGGGGCGAACGCTCTGATCCTTCAGGAAACCCTCAGCCGGGCCAATGCCGAGGCGGATGAGCTGCTAAGCTATGCCGAAGATTTTCTTAGAAAAACCGGTGTGCGGTGGTCGGCCGAAAACGGAGTCGCCCAGATCGCGGACATTGGACGCCACGTTGCACATAGGGCGCGGTTCTCAGATCTGGTTGTCCTACCGCACCCCTATGGCGAAGGGCGCGGTGCCGAGGCAGAACCAATTGTCGAAGCCGCAATGTTCGAAGGTCACGCTCCGGTCATGGTCGTCCCGAACGCGGGGCAACCTGTTTCGAAACCTAAAAATATCATGATCGCCTGGAACGAAAGCGTCGAGGCCATGCGCGCGGTGCGCTGCGCCCTGCCATTTCTGAAAGACGCTGATCTGGCACGCATCGTGGTGATCGACCCGCCGCGCCATGGGCCCGACCGCTCTGACCCGGGTGGCATGCTGTCCCAGATGCTGGCGCGGCACGGTGTACGGTGCGAAATCGAAGTTCTCAGCAAAACCATGACGCGGGTGTCGGACATTCTGAACCGCCACGCGACGGACACTGAATCAGATATGATTGTCATGGGCGCCTACGGCCATTCCCGCTTTCGCGAAGCGATTCTTGGCGGCGCCACCCGCAACATGCTGGAACAATCCGCTGTACCGGTCTTCATGGCACACTGATCGCGTCCAGAACCAAAAAAAGCCGCCCTGCGGGGCGGCTCAATCGCTTTGGTATGTGACTGGCGGGTGGTGTCTAAACGAGGAAACCACCGTCCGAGTCGTCTCCGGCCTCTTCCATCAGGCGACCAAGATCGGGAATGGTCACGTGGCGCTTGCCTTCCAGCACGATAACCCCGTCCTTTTTCAAAGCCGAGATCTGTCGGCTCACCGTTTCAAGCGTCAGACCGAGGTAGTCCGCCATCGCCTCACGCGTCAGCGGCAGGTCGAACACGAGCGGGCCTGACAGCCCTTTCTGCGTGATCGAGGCATCCCGGCGCGCAATGATCGAAAGCAGGCTGGCAATCTTCTCACGCGCCGTCTTGCGGCCCAGAACAAGCATCCATTCCCGCGCGGCGTCCAGCTCGTCCAGAGTCATCTGCAAAAGCCGATGCGCGATATGAGGGGTCTCACTCAACAACCCTTCGAATGGCTTCTTGCGAAAACAGCACATCACCACATCTGTGGTGGCCTGAACGTCATATGGCGCAGAATCACGCCCCGGTCGCCCAACGAAATCGCTGGGCAGCAGCAGACCCACCATCTGGGTCCGCCCGTCCTCCATCGTCTGGGTCAGGGATGCGATACCCGAGACGACCGAGCCGACAAAGTTCATCTGATCGCCGGACCAGATGATCGTCTGACCCGCTTCGAAACTTCGATAATATTTAATCTCTTCAAGGGACTGCAGCTCGTCCGCATCGCACCGGGCACAGACGGCTCGATGACGAATCGGGCATTCGTCACAGTTGGAATGATCAAACTTTATCTCTACTGACATTCGCTTTCCTACTTGATCTCTATCAAAGCAACCAAGACTTGGGTCCCTTAAAGGTATCTCCATGATAGATAAATCACAATTGGCAAGGCTTGGACTTTTTGACGCGAAGGTGCCTCGCTACACCAGCTACCCGACCGCCCCCCATTTCAGCAATGACGTGGGGGCTGATCTTTTTGGTGACTGGATCGCCCGGATTAAACCCGGCAGCGCCATCTCGCTTTATATCCACGTCCCCTTCTGCCGGCGCCTCTGCTGGTTCTGCGCCTGCCGCACGCAAGGCACGCAAACCGACAGCCCCGTAGTCGCTTACGTCGACGTGCTGAAGGCTGAGCTGGATCTATTGGCCGCGCGCCTGCCCGAGGGGGTGGTTCTATCCCGCCTGCATTGGGGCGGCGGCACCCCAACCCTGCTGAAGCCGGACCTGATGCGCGATCTGGCGCGCTACATTCTGGATATCGTGCCGCTGGGACCGGATGCCGAGTTCTCGGTCGAGATCGACCCAAATGAGATTGACGAAGCGCGGCTGGATGTCCTCGCCGAAGCGGGCATGAACCGCGCCTCGATCGGGGTGCAGGATTTCGATGATGAGATCCAGAAAACCATTGGGCGCATCCAAAGCTACGACACCACGCGGGATGCGGTGGATATGATCCGCGCGCGAGGGATCACCAGCCTGAATGCCGATATCCTGTTTGGTCTGCCACACCAGACCAAGGCGCGGATGACCGAAAGTGTGCAAAAGCTGTTATCGCTCAGCCCGGATCGCGTCGCGCTTTACGGCTATGCCCATGTTCCATGGATGGCGAAACGACAGCAACTTATCCCGTCCGAGGCGCTGCCAACGCCCGAGCAGCGTCTGGATCTTTTCGACACCGCCCGCCGCCTGTTCATGTGGGACAACTACGCCGAGATCGGAATCGACCACTTTGCAACGCAAGAGGACGGGCTGACCAAAGCGTTGAAAGCGGACCTGCTGAAACGCAACTTCCAGGGCTATACCGATGATCAGGCCGAGGTTCTGATCGGCGTCGGTGCAAGCTCGATCTCGCGCTTTCCTCAAGGCTACGCACAGAACAACCCCGCGACCTCGGCCCATACCAAGGCAATCCGCGACGGTCAGTTCTCGACCTCGCGTGGGCATTTGTTCAAGGGACAGGACGTGCTGCGTGCCCGCTTGATCGAAGCGTTGATGTGCGATTTCCGGATCGACTCCGCCGAGATCCTGCGCGGTTATGATGTATCCAGCGCAGAGCTGAACAAGATGTATGCCGAGGTGAACGCAAGATTTGACGGCCTTTTGCGAGTCACCGAAGACGGGTTGTTCATCCCGCCCGAGGCGCGTGCCCTGACCCGAATTATCGCCCGCAGCTTCGATGCCTATGACCTGAGCAAAGCCGGACATAGCTCTGCGATCTGACCTTGGGTTTAAGGGTCGGGTTTCGGCAGCTCCAAGCCGATCCCGAACGAGGGCTTGACGCAAGGCTGGTGTTTTCTCCACACTCGGGGCGTGGGTCTTCGATCAGGTCCACAGCCCGAGGCAGGCAATTCCGCAGACAAACCATGCCAACGCATTTGCGCAAGGCAGCCCCTTTCGTGCAGCCACTCTGCAACCTGAAAGAGGGACAGCACATATGCGCGTTTTCACCGTCCTAGGCCCCAGTCAATCGGGCAAATCCACTCTGGTCGAGGCCATCAGCCGCCTCGACGGGCGCCCGACAACATTCGACATCTCCGGAACCGTGCATTTGCACGGTTTTTCTTATTTGGACGAACCGTGGTGCGCGGTTGATGTGGATGGCGGCGGCGATGCGCTGGCCTATGTTGGACCAGCTATGGCGATCTCGGACGCTGCCGTGGTTGTCGTCCCGCCAGACCCCGATGCCGCCGTACTATGCGCGCCGTACTTGCGGCTGGTGGAAGAGGCAGGCATTCCCTGCTTTCTGTTCATCAACCGAATGGACAACCCCAATGGCCGTATCCGCGACATCATCGCGGCCTTGCAGACCTATTGCACCCATCACATCGCCTTGCGGCAGGTCCCGATCCGTGACGGCGATACAATCATAGGCGCGGTTGATCTGATCTCGGAACGCGCTTGGAAGTATCAGGAGGGCCAGCCCTCGGCCTTGATCGAACTGCCTCAATCCGTCGAGGACCGTGAACAGGAAGCCCGCACTGAATTGTTGGAAACGCTGTCGGATTTCGACGACCATCTGCTGGAGCAGCTTATAGAGGACAAGCAGCCCCCCAGCGCCGAGATTTACGATCTGGCCGCTCAGGTTCTGCAAAATCATCAGCTGATTCCGGCCTGCCTGGGGGCTGCGCAACATGGCAATGGGCTCACACGCTTGATGAAAGCCCTGCGGCACGAAGCGCCCGAGTTCGATATCGCCGCTGGGCGGGATGAGGCCGCGGACAATGCACGCGCGATTGCGGGCTTTGCCGATGTGAAGAAACATATCGGCAAGATCACCGTGCTGCGCGGGCTGGGCGATGGCGTCAAAGCGCATGAGGCTTTGGGAGGCGAAACAGTCGGCAATTTGACGAGCCTCGACGCCAAAACACAAATCGGCGCATTGGAGGCCGGACAAATCGGGCTTGCGGTCAAGTCCGACCACCTCAACCCGGGGTACATATACGACAGCCGGTCGGCTACGCCGCTTCCGAACTGGGCGTCTTCGCACCCAGTTGCGCACCGGCAGGTCGTCTCACCCGCGCATGAGCGCGACGACGTGCGCCTGTCTAACGCTCTGAGCCGTTTGGTCGAGATCGACCCGGGGCTGCATATGGAACAAGACGAGCTGAGCGGTCATTCCGTACTGGGTTCGCAGGGTCCGCAACACATGCGGCGCGTGACGGCCAAACTGCTGGAGGATTTCGGGATCGAGATCGAAACCGACCCCGTCGAGACCGCCTATCGCGAAACCATCCGTACGCCGGTCGAACACCGCCACCGTCATCGCAAGCAATCGGGCGGCGCCGGACAATTCGCCGACGTTGTAATCTCGGTCGCGCCTCTACCCCGTGGCTCGGGCTTTCAATTCGAAGAGGTTGTGAAGGGCGGTGCGGTGCCGAAGAACTACATCCCATCCGTGGAGCACGGGGCCAAAGACGCTTTGGTACAAGGCCCCGAAGGCTTCCCGGTCGTGGATGTCAAAATTACCCTCAGCGACGGCAAACACCACAATGTCGATAGTTCGGACTACGCGTTCCGGACGGCGGGCAAGAACGCAGTGCGTGAGGCACTGCCGCAGGCCAAGCCCGTGGTACTGCAGCCGATTCTCACGGCCGAGATTCATCTGCCGTCAGATTTCGTCGGAGATCTGGTCCCAACGATCAGTTCGCTGCAAGGGCAGGTTTTGGGGTTCGAGGGCAATCCGGATGCCTCAGGTTGGGAAATCTTCAACGCCCAACTTCCGGCCGTGGCGCAAGATGAGTTGCACCGAACTCTCGCCAGTGCCACGCGGGGAACGGGGTGGGTCAATCTGAGCTTCGATCATTATGAAGAGTTGCGCGGACCGGTCCCCAAATCCGCCGATCGCGAAAAAGCCAGCGCTTGAGGGAAACGCGAGGCGGGCCTTAGCCCGCCGCCGCAATCAGTTCACGGGTGTAATCTGTTTGCGCATTTTCAAACAGATCCTCGGATGCGCCCATCTCGACCACGTCGCCGTTGCGCATGACGATGACCTTGTGGGACATCGCCCGCACAACTTTCAAGTCGTGGCTGATGAACAGATACGCCAGCCCGTATTTCCGCTGCAGATCGCGCAGGAGATCAACGATTTGCACCTGCACCGTCATGTCCAGCGCGCTTGTCGGCTCATCCAGTACCAGTAGTTTCGGGCGCAGCACCATGGCCCGCGCAATCGCAATCCGCTGACGCTGCCCGCCCGAAAACTCATGCGGGTAGCGGTCCATTGAGGCCGGGTCCAAGCCCACCTCTGTCATCACTTCGGCCACTAGCTCGCGCGGGGCGCGATGGGGGTCGACATTGTGAATGGACAGCCCCTCGGAGATGATCTGCTGGCATGTCATACGTGGGCTCAGGCTGCCGAACGGGTCCTGAAACACGATCTGCATGTCCTTGCGCAGGCGCCGCAACTCTCGCGTGGACCAGCGGCGCACATCCTGATCGCGGAAGGTGATCCCACCCTCGGACGCGATCAACCGCATTATAGCCAGCGCCATCGTCGTCTTGCCCGAGCCGCTTTCTCCGACAATCCCAAGGGTTTCCCCGGCCCGCACGCTAAACGTTGCATCGTTGACGGCTTTTACATAGCCGACCGTGCGTTTCAGAAAGCCCCGCTGAATCGGGAACCAGACCTTCAGGTGGTCGGTTCGGGCGACCTCTTCCGCACCTGCGTCTACGGGGTCGGGGTGTCCCGAAGGCTCAGCCTCCAGCAATTTACGCGTGTAGGGATGCTGTGGGTTGTTGAAAATCTCAGCCGTGATCCCGGTTTCGACAATCTCACCGTCTTTCATCACACAGACCCGGTCGGCGATCCGACGTACAATGCCAAGATCATGGGTGATGAACAGCATCCCCATGTTCTCGGATTTTTGCAGCTCGGCCAATAGTTCGAGAATTTGCGCTTGAATGGTCACATCCAAGGCGGTCGTTGGTTCATCCGCGATCAGAACATCCGGTTTGTTGGCCAGCGCCATGGCAATCATCACACGCTGTCGCTGCCCGCCCGAAAGCTGGTGCGGATAGCTATCCAGACGATCATCGGGGTCGCGAATGCCAACCTTGTTCAGCAACTCCACAATTCTGTCGCGCGCGGCATCCCCGGCCAGGCCCTGATGCAACGCCAGCGATTCCGCCATCTGCTTCTGGATCGTGTGCAGCGGGTTAAGCGAGGTCATCGGCTCCTGAAAGATGAAGCTGATATCATTGCCGCGCACCTCCATCAGCTTGTCCTCGGACGCCCCGATCATCTCGGCCCCGTCATATTTGACCGAGCCTTCGACCATGGCGCTATCGCCCAGCAGCGACACGGTCGACAATGCCGTCACCGACTTGCCCGAGCCGGACTCACCCACCAGGGCAACCGTCTCACCCCGATCCACGGTGAAGGAGACGCCTTTAACCGCAGCCGACACCTTTCCGTCCTGCCGGAATGAGACCTTGAGGTTGTTTACATCCAAAAGGCTCATGAGAAGGTCTTTCTGGGATCAAATGCATCGCGGACGCCTTCAAAAATGAACACCAGCAGCGACAGCATGATGGCGAAGGTGAAAAAGGCGGTGAAGGCCAGCCACGGGGCCTGCAGGTTCTGTTTGGCTTGCAGAGTCAGCTCACCCAGAGACGGGGCCGAAGAGGGTAGACCGAAGCCAAGGAAATCCAATGAGGCTAGCCCGCCAATTGTACCAGTCACGATGAAGGGCATGAAGGTCAGCGTTGCAACCATCGCATTTGGCAGCATGTGACGGAACATGATGGTCATGTTACCGACACCCAGCGCCCGCGCGGCGCGGACATATTCCAGATTGCGCGCCCGCAGGAACTCGGCCCTCACAACGCTGACCAATCCGGTCCAGCTGAACAGGATCATCAGGATCACCAGAAGCCAGAAACTTCGGCCCAGAATGGCGAACATGATGATGATGACGTAAAGAGACGGGGTCGCGGACCATATCTCGATGACCCGTTGAAAAATTAGGTCGAGCCAGCCACCGAAGAAGCCCTGTATGGCCCCAGCGAAAATACCGATCAGGCTCGCCACGCCGGTCACCATCAGCGTGAATAGGATCGACAGACGGAAACCATAAATCACCCTCGCCAGCACGTCTCGTTTGGTATCATCCGTTCCCAGTAGGTTCTGACCATTCGGCGGCAAGGGGGCGGCACCGGAGCGATCAACGCTGGTGTTGTAGGAATAGGGGATCAGCGGCCAGATGGCCCAACCTCGCTCGAACCCTTCGGCTTGAAATGTCCCCGCCTCGATCTGCTCGATTATACCTTCGGGGTCGTCGAAACAGTCCTCAAGCCCGCCACTGTCGATCAGGCAGCGTACCTCGGGGTCGCGATAGATCGCCTCGGTCTGGAAATCGCCACCAAATTCAGTTTCCGGATAGAAGTTAAAAATCGGCGTGTAGAATTGACCACGATATTGCACGAGGATCGGTTTATCATTTGCAATGAACTCGGCGAATAGGGACAGACCGAACAGCACCGAAAAGATGATCAGAGACCAAAAGGCTCGGCCATTGCGTCGGAAATTGCGCCAACGTCGCTGGTTGAGAGGGGACAGCGCCATTTACCCCTCCCTCTTCTCAAAATCGATACGCGGATCGACCAGCACATACATCAGGTCGCTGATGATACCGACAACCAGCCCCATCAGACCAAAGATGAACAGAGTGCCAAAGATCACCGGATAGTCCCGCGCCACCGCGGCCTCAAACCCAAGGCGACCCAGACCGTCCAAAGAGAAGATCGTCTCGATAATGATCGAGCCGCCGAAGAAGACACCAATGAACACTGCCGGAAAGCCCGCAATCACGATCAGCATCGCGTTGCGGAAGACATGACCATAGAGGACCTTGCGTTCCCCCAATCCCTTGGCGCGGGCGGTCATAACATATTGCTTCTTGATCTCATCCAGAAACGAGTTCTTGGTCAGCAGCGTTAGCGTTGCAAAGGCCGAGATCGTCAGGGCAATGATCGGCAGCGCAATGTGCCAGAAATAGTCGGCGATCTTGCCCAAAAGGCTCAGGCTGTCCCAATTGTCCGAGGTCAGCCCTCGCAGAGGGAAGATCTGCCAGTAGGATCCACCCGCAAACAGCACCAGCAGCAGGATGGCAAATAGGAAACCGGGGATGGCGTAGGCCACGATGATGGCTCCGCTGGTCACGGTATCGAACCGCGACCCATCTTTGACTGCTTTGCGGATGCCCAACGGAATCGAGACCAGATAGGCGATCAGCGTCGACCATAGACCCAGTGAGATAGACACGGGCATCTTTTCCAACACCAAATCAATCACGCTGATCGACCGGAAATAGCTCTCGCCAAAATCGAGCGTCAGATAATTGCCCATCATTCCAAGAAAACGCTCAAGCGGCGGCTTGTCGAAACCGAATTCCTTTTCCAATTCGGCAATGAACTCTGGAGGCAGGCCGCGCGCGCCCACATATTTGTCGTCGAAGACACCGCCTGCAGGCTCGGACCCGGCACCGGCGTCTCCACCCCCAGCGAAGCCCGCAAAGACATCGCCCTGTCCTTCGATCTGAGCGATGATTTGTTCAACGGGTCCACCCGGAACAAACTGCACAAGCGTGAAGTTGACGACCATTATGCCCAGCAAGGTCGGAATGACCAAAAGCAGGCGTCTTAGAATATAGGCGCCCATTTTACCGCAGCGCGCCTTTTGCCTTCAAATCGGCTTCTTTCTCGGGGTTGATCCACCAAAGGTCCAAATGTCCTAGCGAATAGGGTGGCAGGTTTTCAGGGTATTCGTACATGTCGTAGTAGGCTGTCCAATAGTCCGCGATGTAACCCACGGGGATCACGAAAAACTCATATCTCAGGGCACGGTCCAACGCCATAAGTGCTGCGTCCTGATCAGCCTGATTGTCGGTTTCAAAAGACGCTTCAATAATCGCGTCGACCAACGGGCTTGCCAGGCCAGCGGGATTGAACAGGCTAAAGGCTGCCTCTTCAGACCCATACATCTGGCTCAATCCGCCGCCGGTCGACAGGAATGACCCATACCGCGTGGAATAGACCATATCGTAGTCGCGCTCTCGGCTACGCAATGTGTATTGTGCCGGATCAACCTTTTCCGCAGATGCATCTACACCCAATGCCTGAAGGTTCTGAACATAGGTTTCGATCATCGTCGCCGTCGATGTCGGCAAGTTCGAAGGGTAAGGGATATTCACCTTCAGCGTCTGCCCTTCGGCATTGCGACGCACGTTGCCTTCGCCCACGGGCCAACCCGCCTCGTCCAACATCTTCGACGCTTTGCGCAGGTTGCGCCGGTCGTTCAGGCGCGCCGGATTGGATTCATGAGCGACGACGACATCCTCGGATATAAAATCGGCTGGGACGACATCGCCAAGCGTTTCCAAGAAGGCCAGCTCTGGGCCCGCTGGGGTGCCCTGTGCTTCGAGAGGTGTGCCTTGCACGAAAGAGTTGCGCGGTGAATTCAATCCAAACAACAAGGATTCGTTTGCCCATTCAAAGTTGAATGCCAGAGCCAACGCTTTGCGGACGTTCTTGTCTGCGAATTGGGGTTTGCCGAGATTGAACACAAAACCAGACGGTGTCGGCGGGCTGCCATCCTTGATTTCGTCACGCACAACGGAACCTTCTGTCAGCTTGGGGAAGTCATAGCTTGTCGCCCAGAGCTTGGGATCGCTCTCGATTCGCATCGTATATTCGCCCGCCTTGAAACCTTCGAAAGCGGCAGTCTGGTCAGCGAAGTACTCGACGCGAATAGTGTCAAAGTTGTTGCGGCCGACATTGAACGGCAGGTCTTTGCCCCAATAGTCGTCGCGGCGCTTATAGACGATACGGCGGTTGATGTCGTAACTGTCCAGCTTGTATGGACCCGAACCGACCGCCACTTCTAGCCGAGGTTCATCCAGGCGACGCGACTCGTCAGCTTCAAACCACGCTTTCGAGAAGACAGGCGTCGATCCTACGGTTTCGATCAAGCTGCGGCGCGTGACTTCTGGGTTGAACGTGAACCTCACAGTGTGATCGTCGAGCGCCTCGGCCCCGGTGACCATACGCCCGACAGCCTGCGCGTAAGACGGCAGGCCCTGCTCGATAAACAAACGGTGGCTGTAAACAACGTCTTCAGCCGTGACCGGTGTTCCATCCCAGAACATCGCCTCAGGGCGCAAGTTGAATATGACGTAGTTGCGCCCTTCGTCGTACTCGAGACTTTCAGCCAGAACACCGTAATACTGACCGACGCTGTCATCCGCGCTTTCGAACAGGCGATCATATTGGATTGTGGTTAACGCTCCGCTCCGACCCTTTCGTGAGTAAGGATTTAGCGAGTCAAAGGTTCCAGACGCTGCCAGTGACATCTCACCTCCCTTGGGAGCGTCGGGATTGACGTAATTCAGATGCGGATAGTCAGCCGGGTAGTCCAGATTTCCAAAATAGGAGTACCCGTGACTGGTTGCAACGTTTTCATCATTCGCTTGGGCGACCTCGGCTGATCCGAGCGTCACGGCGACCAACCCTAAGACCACCCCCCAATGCCGAATACTCATGTCGCGCGCAGCAGGCAGGAGGGGTTTCATATGGCTCATCCTCTGGATTGTTGTCGTCATCTATGTCTGTTCCGCCAGCTAAATCGCCAGTCCTGGCTGATTCAAGTTTAGAATGCGTGAACGCTTTGTGAAGATTTTCGACATAAAAAAAGCCGCTGCACAAGGCAGCGGCTTTGGGTTTTTTCGCAAACGTGATGGCAATCAGTTGCCAATGGTTTGCAGATAGGCAATCAGGTCAGCGCGTTCTTGAGGCTTTTTCAGGCCAGCAAAGCTCATGGATGTACCCGAGATATATGCGTTGGGTCTTTCAACGAAGGCATCAAGCGCTTCGGGGGTCCAGTTGCCACCATGCGCCTGCATCGCCGCCGAATAGCCGGTGAAACCTTTTGCCGACGCAACGGGCCGGTCTACAATGCCGTACAGGTAGGGTCCGGTGCCGTTCGCACCGTCTTCCAGTTTGTGGCACGCAGTACATTTGCGAAAAACTCTGGCGCCCTTTTCAGGGTCTGCGGCGGCCAGCAGGTCTTCAAAGACCACCTCTTCGCCATCGGCGCTTTCACCCGAGCTTTCGGTCTCGATGATGTAGGCAGCCTGTGCATCCCCATGGCCCCCATGCGAATGGTACAGGATGTCACCACCCCATTTGGCAAGAAGCAGCACAAGGAACGTGCCGAACAGGCCCGCAGCGGCCTTTGTAACTGTCATCGTGTCGAACATTGATCGCTAGTCCATTTCAGCTGTCTGAAAAGGTGTCTAAGGCTTCCCCTTGCGAGAGGCAAGGTATAGACACCGCGACGAAACGCCCAATTTTGTAACTTGTTGCACGGGACCGACCAAATGACCAAACGCATTGCCTTTCAAGGCGAACCCGGCGCCTACAGCCACGAGGCCTGCCGCAACGCGCGCCCCGATATGGAGGCGCTGCCCTGCCGCACTTTCGAGGATGTGATCGAATCAGTTCGGTCCGGCGCGGCCGATCTGGCGATGCTGCCGGTAGAAAACACGACCTATGGGCGGGTGGCGGATATCCACCGGCTGTTGCCGCATAGTGGTCTGCAAATCATTGATGAGGCCTTCGTGCGTGTCCACATCAACCTGCTGGCCGTGCCCGGTGCGACGCTGGACGACATCACCGAGGCGCATTCCCATTTGGTGCTGCTGCCCCAATGCGCGGGCTTCCTGCGCCAGCACGGTATTCATGGGCGGGTCAGCCCCGACAACGCCCGCGCCGCGCGTGAGGTGTCCGAGGCGGGTGAAATCCATTCCGCCGCTCTGGCTAGTGAACTGGCCGGAGAGATCTACGGCCTAAACGTCTTGGCCCGCCATATCGAGGATCATGGCGACAACACCACGCGTTTTCTGGTCATGTCACCCGAGGCCGACCTGTCGCGTCGGGGCGAGCACGGCATGATCACCAGCTTTGTCTTTCAGGTCCGCAACATTCCAGCGGCGCTCTATAAGGCGATGGGTGGGTTTGCGACCAACGGGATCAACATGACCAAGCTGGAAAGCTACATGGTCGATGGCTCGTTCACCGCGACCCAGTTCTATGCCGATATAGTCGGGCATCCAGAAGACCGGAACGTGCAACTGGCCATGGACGAGCTTGAGCATTTCACCACCAATGTGGAAATACTTGGCGTCTACCCGGCAGCTCAGCCACGCGGCTAGGCCCCCACTTCAGATAAAGGTGAGTCTAGGCGCCATGCCGGTGGCGCTGCTCCAGTTCTCGGGCGAATTCCGCCAGGCGCATTTGAAAGCGTTTGCGAAACCGCGCTTGGCCCAGCTTCATCGACTGCAGCAGCAACCGCGCCGGCAGGGACTTGGCGCTGAGCGACAGGTCCACACTCAAGCGGGTTCGGCGCTGAGACAGGGCCATGAAGTCAACCACCGTAACCCCAGTCATGCCCTTACCAGTCGCCTCGAATCGCATTTGCGAGGGGTGGTCGTAATCGGTCAGCAGTACGGACATCTGGCGGGGTTTGCCGCGCAGCTTGAACTCGGTCTCCCACGCCATGCCTGCGGAGGGTGCGACCCCGCCAGTGGTACGGCGCACGTCAACGCCACGGCGCATCGCCATGCGTTCGAACCGATCGAAATCGGCAACCATGTCAAAAACCGAGTGGATGGGAGCCTCGATATCTTCGCGCGCTGAAAACTGCATGTGGGCCTTTGCTGCTCGTTCTTTCCGTTTAGTGTTTCTTTAGTCCAGCGTATCTGCAAGCCAGTTCTGCAGCAGGAAATGCGCAATCGCCCCCTTGCGGGCGGGCAGCAGGCGCGGATGCTCCCCCGCGAAGGCCTGCATCATCTCGGATTTGCTGACCCACATTGCCTCTTCGATCTCAACCGGGTCGATCTGGATGTCCCGAGACAAAGCCTCGCCAGCGCAGCCGAACATCAGCGACGCCGGAAACGGCCAGGGCTGGCTTGACAGATAGGACACTGCGCCCACGGGAACGCCCGCCTCTTCCATCACCTCGCGCCGCACTGCGGACTCGAGTGTCTCGCCCGGCTCGACGAAGCCTGCCAGCAACGAGAACATACCCTCTGGCCATCCCGGTGAGCGCCCCATCAGCACGCTGTCGCCATGGGTGATCAACATGATCACAACCGGGTCGGTACGCGGGAAGTGTTGACCGCCGCAAACCGGGCAACTGCGCTGCCATCCGGCTTGTGATACGTCGCTTGGCGCGCCACAGCGAGCACAGAAGCGATGCGTCTCGTGCCAGCCAATCACCGCCTTGGCTGTCGCCGCAAGCTCGGCATCGCGGGCCGATAGGCGCGTCATGATCCGACGCAGCTCGGCAAACACATGGCCCTCAGGCAGATCGGGATGCTGTTGCTCGGACGGGTCGATGAAATTGCCCAAGCTCGCCAGATCCAGCCCCTCGGCCTGCCATTCAGAGATATCTGCGGCAAACATCGCCGCCCCGTCATCGGAGCAGCCAAGCAAGATCGGAGCCTCAACCACTCCACCTGGGCCATTCGCGACCAGAGGATGCGCCATGTTGACCAGACCCAACCGATCCAGAGCCTCGCCCTGCACCAGCACTTTTCCACGCCACAGCAACAGGCAGCGGGCGTTTGGATCTTGGGCCGCTTCGGTCAGCTTGTCCGCGTCTCCCCGCAGATGGGCCGCACGCTCAAAGCCTGAACTGCCGAATGTCACGTTTTCTGCGTTTTTCATTGGGGTCCCCTCGGCCTTTTGCGCCTAGGGCTGCCATGTCCGCGCAGGTGTTGCAATGTCAATTCACTACTGCGGCATATCGACAGGTGCCACCGAAACACCGCATGACCGTCTCGGATTTTTCACTTATTTGTCCTCTTGGTAAATTTTCTTAACTCTCATAGCGCAAAAGTAGACAACCCAACGTGACCGCAATCTCCCCGCGCATGAAAGACGCGCAGGAAGCCGGCGTGCATATCCGCATTCTGGCAACCACCGATCTGCACATGACCCTGACCGGGTTCGACTATTATGCGGACAAAACGGACCCGACCATCGGGCTGACGCGTACGGCGTCGGCGATCCGAAACGCCCGTCAACAGGTCGAGGACAGTTTGACCCTTTTGTTCGACAATGGCGACGCGCTGCAAGGGACGCCGATTGGGGACTGGGCGGTGGAAAACGAGGGCCCGCACCCGATGATGCAGGCCTTCAAGGCGCTAGAATATGACGCGATCGGCTTGGGCAATCATGATTTCGGGTTCGGACTGGATGTGCTTGAACGCGTCATAGGCCAAGCCCCTTGCCCCGTGATTTGCAGCAATCTGACCCATGTGGACGACCGGCAGCCCTGGCTGCGCAGCGTTGTCCTGACTCGGTCCATTGTGCAGGACGAAGCGATCCGAATCGGTGTGCTGTCCGTGCTTCCACCTCAAACCACGATGTGGGAGGCGCATCATTTGCAAGACACGGTCATTGCCGAGGATATCCTGACCGCCGCCCGACGAACGGCTGAGGCGTTGCGCGCGCGGGGCTGTGATCTGGTCATCGCGCTGGCGCATTCGGGGTTGGAGCAATCGGCAGCTCAGCCGGGGCTTGAGAATGCCGTCATCCCCCTTGCCGCAATTGAAGGCATTGACGCGATTATTGCCGGTCACACACATCTCTCACTACCCGGCGCGGCCCATCACGGGCTTGACGGCGTTGATGCCGAAAATGGTCTGGTCCACGGTACGCCTGTGGTCATGGCCGGGTCTGCCGGGTCTTTTCTGGGGGTCATAGATCTGCACCTGACCAAGTCGCTCAAGGGGCGCTGGCAGATCATGGATCACCACTGCAGCCTGGTCGCCACAGCTGATGAGGTTGAAGACGAAGACCTGAGCGTCCTGTTTAAGCCCGCTCATCTGGCCACGCGCAAGATGATGGCCGAACCTGTCAGCCATACCACGCAGAGCCTGCACAGCTATTTCAGTTTCTGCGCGCCGGATCGAGGGCTGGCCCTAGTGGCGACGGCGCAAGCGGCGGGTTTGCGCCCGTACCTGCACGGCACCGCCTTCGCTGGAGTGTCGATTCTGTCTGCAGTGTCCCCTTACAAATTCGGCGGCCGCGCTGGACCCAGAAACTATACGGACGTGCCTGTGGGTGAGATTTGCCTGCGACACGTCGCTGACCTGCATGTTTTTCCCAACGAACTGCGCGCCGTCGAAATCACCGGCGCGCAACTGCGGGATTGGCTTGAGATGTCGGCAAGTGTTTTCAACCAGATCCACCCAGACACCCAAGCTGAGCTGACCGATTCCCACCGGGCGGGGCATAACTTTGACGTCGTGTTTGGCGTCACATATCAGATCGACCTGTCCAGCCCGGCGCGGTTCGATAGCAACGGCGCCTTGACCGATCCAGCCGCCCAGCGCGTCCGCGACCTGTGCTTTGACGGGCAAACAGTCCGCGAAGACCAGAGCTTTGTCGTCGCCCTTAACAACTATCGCGCCAGCGGCGGTGGGCATTTCCCTTTCGTTGACAAGGCCCGGACCATTCCGCTGCCGTCCAGAGATATCAAAGAGATACTGCGCGACTACCTGTCAGATCGCCTGCCCGCAGACCCACTGGATCAGGCTCCTTACCCGTTCTCCTTAACTCCATTGAATGGTGCCAAAACGATCCTCAGAACCGGCAGCGGAGCGTTGAAGTATTTGCCTGAGCTCTGCGCGTACTCCCCGGAATTGCTGGGGCCTGATACCGAGGGCTTTGAAAGGATACGACTAACCTTGTGACGGGTTGTCATTTTCACATCCCTTCCCTATATCAGGCCCTGAGAGGTTGGCGCGGGCGAGCGCCTCGCCAACCTGGTCAGGTCCGGAAGGAAGCAGCCACAACGAGCCCCGCTTGGGTCGATGTCCAACCTCTCACTTTATATAAACCATCAGCCGCAGGAGGGCTTTATGATTGTAGCAAACTCCCTTCGGGCAGATCGGTTCTAAACCCAACTCTCCGATTGCCTGAACACATCACCAACGGATGCGCGTCTGCCATCCGATGGGATTGCTATATCTGAACACAGGCAAACCAATGTCTTTTACTCTTTCGGACCTGGGATGGTCCTCTCACTTTGCTGCACAACACGCGGCGCACGCGCAGCTTACGCCTTTTCGTCTCACCGCTGTTCACCGGGACCGTCTGGTCGGGATGAACGAGACCGCAGAAATGTCTCTATTGGCCCCTGGTCATTCCACCGGCGACTTCGCTGTCGGAGATTGGGTGCTGGCCGATGACAAGAATCGCGTTCAGCATCTGCTTGACCGGCGCAGCCTGTTGCAACGCCGTGCTGCCGGAACCGGAGCCGAGGCGCAACTGATCGCAGCCAATGTTGACGTGCTGTTCATCGTCAGCTCGTGCAATGCGGATTTCAATGTGCCCCGGCTCGAACGGTATCTGGCACTGGCGCATCAGGCGGGCTGCTATCCTGTCGTGGTCCTGACCAAAGCAGATAGCTGCTCGGACCCCGCAGCCTACGCCAAGCAGGCCGAAGCGCTGGCACCGTTTTTGACAGTCCTGACGGTCAACGCGCATGAAGCGTTAGACCTGCAGCAGGTTCTGGCATGGTGTCCGGCGAGTCAGACAGCGGCTTTGGTCGGGTCATCCGGGGTTGGCAAAACAACGCTCGCCAACGGAATGACCGGGCAGGATCAGGCAACAGCCACAATCCGCGAGGATGACGCCCGAGGCCGCCACACCACGACGTCTCGCGCCTTACATCCGATGCAAAATGGCGGTTGGCTGGTCGACACCCCCGGCATGCGCGCCCTGCGCCTGCTCGACGCGCAGGACGGGGTGGACGAAGTGTTCTCGGACATTCTGGAGCTGGCCCAAACCTGCCGGTTCTCGGATTGCCAGCATGAGGCCGAGCCCGGTTGCGCTGTGCAGGCGGCGATTGAAGCAGGCACACTGGATGCAGATCGGTTGGAACGCTGGCGCAAGCTGAGGCGCGAGGATCAGCGCAACTCTGAGACCGTGGCCGAGGCGCGGGCACGCGACAAGGCTTTCGGCAAGATGGTCCGATCTGCGATGCACGGAAAATCCGCGCGGCGCGGCGATTGAAACACGGGCTGAAAAAGGGGCGTCGGTCCGCCGGCGCCCCCCATCAAGCGATCAATCGTGGCCAGAGCACCGCATTTCGGCGGGCAAACACACCGATATGGCCGATCTCCCGAACACCAAACTCTTCCGGTGACAACAGGTGACGGCGTGCTTTTGGACCATAAAGCTCGGCCAACCGCCAAACGGCAGCTTCTGGGACCATCTCATCATCTGTGAAGGCAAAAAGGTCGACGGGAACGTCAGCATCCTGCCACGTAGCTTGCGGCAGTGTGTCTCCGATCTCGGGCAGATAGCTTTGCGGCGCGGTGCACCATTTGCGCCATTGCCAATAGACCTTAGGCGGTAGGTCTGTTCCAAACCCAAGTGCCTTGCCCGGCAAATACCCCAGGCCGCTCACGACCAGAGGCACATGCCCATACCAGAACAACCCGGCCAGAGCGCGGTACGGCCAAGGATGATCGCCCAACTTCACAAGGCCAGAACAGACGCAGATCATGCGATCAATCTTGTCGATATCCGGCTGCACTGGCCCCAGCATCCCTCCAAGCGAATGACCAACTGACCATTGCTGCGACAGCGGGAACCGTCGGCGCATCTCGGCCCGCGCGGCGGGCATGTCCTGCAACGCCCAATCGGCCATCGAAATCTTCGACCGACGCTGTGGGCCCGATTTCGAATGCCCGAATTCCCGGTAGTCGTAGATCAGACAGGCGATATCACGATCCGAGGCCAACCATTGTGCGAAATGCTTGTAGTAGTCTCGCGGAACCCCTGTCGCGCTGTTGACCACCACTACGGTTTCGGGCTGCGCCACGGGCCGGTAGATCCGCCCGGACAGGGCACCATCCCCCACCGGGATCTGAACATCTTCGATCAGCACTGTTTGGTTTGCATCCAGCATGGGCATCCTCGGTGGAAAACTGAACTGATGAGTTCACATTGCAACTTGACCCCAGACAGCCCATGCAAGTCAACTGCGATCCCGCTTGACCACGCGTCCACTTTGCGGATCGTCTTTCCGCAGCGCAGAAAGTTCAACTTGACTCAGAATGGTTATGAACGCTAGCGATGGTCCGATGGTTCCCGGCTTTCACAAGAAGTCGGGATGAAAAGGGAACACGGTGCGGTTTTCCCCGGCTTGCTCGGGACGAACCAAATCCGCGACTGCCCCCGCAACTGTAAGCGGTGAGCGATGTCGAAGATCCACTGGCCGAAAGGCCGGGAAGGTCGGCAAAGCGATGACCCGCAAGTCAGGAGACCTGCCATCGTCAACATAACCCAAACTCGGGCGGGGTGTCCGGGCAGGCCGTGACAGACCCTATCTGCCCCACCTGATCCCAGCCCCTGTCCACCGCGCGGAGGGCGCAGGATGATCTGGAAGACGAAGACACATAGGTTCTCAGCAACCATCTGCCAACATACCGGCAAGACTTGCCCTGCATTGGCACGGCTGGCGCGTTCGATGGTTGACGCACTGGACCAAGCCGGTCCGGCGACCACATCGGATTTCGAAATCGAAGGCAGCAGCGACCTGACCCATTGCACGGACGGCTGCCACGCCCGGTTTCGGGCCAGCCAGTCTCGGGTGCGGGTCTATTGCGGAGCGGACCCTAATGCCGACAGCGAGACCCTCCATCGCTACGCCGACCTTATGTTCGGAACCGAAACGAGCAGCCTGCCTAGCGCAGCGATGACATCCCTGCCCTGCGCCATGCTCGAGGCATCAGTGATTGCGCCGAGCAAAACGACCCCGGCGGAACTGCAACTGTCGGCTTAGGAGTCTGCCAAAGCTCGGGCGGGCAAGGTGGCCCAGTGCTTCTGCGCATCGGTTTCGACCGCGCAGGGGCGTAGCTTGCGCAACCGATCCAGCGCTTGGGTTGGAGCCTCGCCGCATTCGATCATCAACCGCAACACAACCATGCCAGAGCGACCACATCCGCCCTGACAATGGACAAGCACGCGCCCTCCGCCAGACAAAGCCTGCCGCGCCGCGGCACTAACATCGGGCCATTGCGCATCAACCTCTGACGGTGGCACGCCGAAATCCTGAATCGGCAGATGCACCCAGCGGCTGGCGCGCCCCTGAACGTCGCGGCCAAAATCGCGGGCTCCAAACTGGACCAGCTCGGCCTCGGTTGTCATCGAAAGCACGAGCCCCGGCCTCCAATCTCCAATCGTTTCAAGGTCGCCTGCATAGTCGCCGCCCTTTCCCGGCATCGACGTTAGGGCAAGTGTGCCCCCGCCCACTTGCAAAGCATGAATGACCAAATTCGTCATGACAGCATCCCCCCGGAAGCGTTGATCCTGACTTTAGGCTTGATTCACAATCTGCAGAGTGTACCCCTGACGCGCCGGTTTCCAAAACAAAATCGTTCTTCAACTCATGTGGACGCGGGCGGCGCAGGCCTCTACGCTGCGGTGACGTTCCGAATCCGCCAGAGCAGACATGACCGACTCAGACAGCCCCGCCTATCAGGTTCTCGCCCGAAAATACCGCCCGGAAACCTTTGCCGATCTGGTGGGTCAGGATGCGATGGTCCGCACGCTCAAAAACGCGTTCGAGGCGGATCGCATCGCGCAAGCCTTTGTCATGACAGGCATTCGCGGAACCGGTAAAACCACGACCGCACGGATCATTGCGAAAGGCATGAACTGCATCGGACCGGACGGAACTGGCGGACCCACGACCGAGCCTTGCGGCCAATGTGAGCACTGCGTCGCCATCATTGAGGGCCGTCATGTCGACGTAATGGAGATGGACGCCGCCAGCCGCACCGGCGTCAATGATATTCGCGAGATTATCGACAGTGTTCGCTACCGCGCTGCCTCGGCCCGCTACAAAATCTACATCATCGATGAGGTCCACATGCTGTCGACCAGCGCCTTCAACGCGCTGCTCAAGACGCTCGAGGAGCCGCCGGCGCATGTGAAGTTCATCTTTGCCACAACCGAGATTCGCAAGGTTCCCGTCACGGTTCTGTCGCGCTGCCAACGCTTCGACCTGCGCCGGATCGAACCCGAGGATATGATCGGCCTGCTACGCAAGATCGCCTCTGCTGAAAGCGCTGAGATTGCCGAGGATGCGTTGGCGCTGATCACCCGTGCTGCCGAGGGATCTGCTCGCGACGCGACCTCATTATTGGATCAGGCGATCTCGCATGGGGCCGGAGAGACGACGGCAGATCAAGTCCGCGCGATGCTGGGTCTCGCGGATCGTGGCCGGGTTCTGGACCTCATGGACATGATCCTGCGGGGCGATGCAGCTGGGGCGCTGACCGAGCTTGGTGGCCAATACGCCGAAGGGGCTGACCCACTGGCCGTGCTGCGTGATCTGGCCGAAATCACTCATTGGGTTTCTGTCGTGAAGATCACCCCCGATGCGGCCGAAGACCCCACTGTTTCCCCGGATGAACGCGCCCGGGGCCAGCAGATGGCTGAGGCCCTCCCCATGCGGGTGCTGACTCGGATGTGGCAGATGCTGTTGAAAGCGCTTGAGGAAGTTTCAGCCGCCCCCAACGCCATGATGGCCGCCGAAATGGCGGTGATCCGACTGACTCACGTGGCCGACCTGCCCAGCCCGGAAGAGCTGATCAAACGGCTGCAGGATACGCCTCCGCCCCCAAACGGCGGCCCAAGCGGCGGGATGCCAATCCAAAGCAACAGTGCGGCCCCGGTTGAAGCCCGCGCCGCTACAAGCTACGCCCCCGCGCCACGCGGGTCCGGCGGCGCACCAGTCGCCGCCTTGGCGCAAGATACACAGACGGCACTGGCGCGATACCCAAGTTTCGAACATGTGGTCGAGCTGATCCGGAACAACAGAGACGTCAAGCTTCTGGTCGAGGTCGAAAACGGCGTGCGGCTGGTGTCTTACCAGCCGGGACGGATCGAATTCACCCCATCGTCGCAAGCCCCAACCGATCTTGCACCACGACTGGGATCGGCCTTGCAGCGTTGGACTGGCAACAGATGGGCGGTATCCATCGTGTCGGATGGTGACGCTCCGACAATCGCCGAAATCCGCGATAAAGCCGAACTTGCGCTTAAAGAAGAGGCTACGGCGCATCCGCTTGTTCAGGCCGTTCTGGCAAGTTTTCCCAAGGCCAAAATCACCCGGATCGAAACACCGGAACAACGCGCCGCCCAAGTCGCGGTTCCGACCGGGCGATGCGCTGCTGGATCAGCAGGATCGAGCGCGACCCGGTACAGTTACAG